>JASLAE010000105.1 GCA_030147305.1 Cesiribacter sp. | reverse complement strand
TGTGGGATAAATGCATCGCCAGTTAATTGAATGCCTGTATTTTCCAGAAAAGCCGCATCTGGCCGATAGCCGGTCATGAGAAATACAAAATCCGCCTCCAGCATTAGCCGTTCATCTGTCTGCAATTGGCGAATGTATATTTTTCCTTTTTCAATTTTCTCTACTCTAGATTCAAAGTAAGCTGTTACTTCACCTTTCTTGATCCTGTTTTCCAGGTCTGGCTTAATCCAGTATTTGGCTGTTCTGTCCAAACCTGCAAACACATGCACAAGGCTAACAGTAGCATGATTTCTATATAGATCCAGCGCTACCTCTACGGCAGAGTTTGCACCGCCTACTACTACTACCTTCGTGCCGGCATAGCGATACGGTTCATCATAATAATGGCTCACGTGTGGGAGGTCTTCTCCGGGAATGTTCAGCAGGCGAGGCAAATCGTAATAACCTGTTGCGATAATAATGTGGTGGGCTGTAAACTGACCATTGTCCGTTCTCACAGAAAATCGATTGTCAGTCCCTTTAACCACCTGGCTAACAGTAGTAAAAGCCTTTATCTTTAAATCATAATATAAGGCAGCCCTCCGGTAATATTTTAGTGCTTCGGCACGCGTTGGCCGCATTTCATGGGAGATAAGCGGCAGTCCTCCTATTTCTATATTCTCCGATGTGCTGAAGAATTGCATGTTGATGGGATAGCGCCGTATGGATTCTGTAATATTGCCCTTTTCAATGATCAGATAATTTAAGCCTTTTGCTGCAGCCTCTATTCCGCAGGCTAATCCACAGGGGCCGGCACCAATAATAATCAGATCATAAGTTCTTGTATCCATAAGAGACAAACATAAAGAAGAAGTCAGTTTAAAGAAATTCTATTCCTGTAGGACTGGACATGAAATACCCAAATTTGTTTTGATATGATCAGAAGGGTTAGGGTAGACAGTAGCGTAGTATTTAAACATCGCTGCTCTCTTACCATTATGTTTGTATTCCTGGAAGAAATATTTAATTTTCTATCATGAATTTTATTTTAAAATTACTGATCACCGCTGCGGTAGTATTACTTTTATCCTACTTCCTGCCTGGTATTGCTGTTTCCAGCTTTCTTACGGCTATTCTAGTAGCGCTTGTACTGGCAGTACTTAATATATTACTGAAACCACTGCTGATCTTATTAACCATACCAATTACCATTCTAACCCTGGGCTTATTTTTATTAGTGCTCAATGCGCTGATGGTGTTACTGGCAGATGCACTTATCCCGGGCTTTCAGGTAGATGGCTTTCTGTGGGCATTTATTTTTAGCCTCTGTCTGTCGCTGATCAGTTGGCTTACCGAGCGTGTATTAGTTTAAAGCAACCGTTCAAATAATTATAATAAATAGCTTTAAACTAGCAACTTAAGCCTCCTGCATAATGTAATAGTAGCACTAGGCGTAAAATGCATCCTGCTCGTGCTCGTAACATCGTATCAGGCCCTTTTCTGTCATTTCAAATAATAATCTTTCTGCACTTCGCTTAGAAAAATTGAGCAGGATCATTAATTGCTTTACGTTTATACGTTGGTGCACTGCGATGAATTGCAATACACCATACTCATATTTAGTGTATTGTATCTCTGGCATAACAGTAGGAGCCAATCCTTTTTTAAGATTTTTTATAATCTGTGCACCGGCGGGCACACTTTTATCGCGCTGCCGTACATATACCTGCCAGACACCCAGCCTGTTTCGGCAACTGTGAGGTTTAGCTTCACTTTCCAAGATGCTCACATGTAGCACAACACGGCCCTCCGGATCTTCAAATTCTTCATATTCTAATGGTATAGGGGGTTCACAATAATCCTGTGCGGCCTGATCTAAAATAAACTTTTCTTCTTCGGGATCTACGCCTGTAATGGAATGATCATCTTTGATACCTACCAGCAGGATACCGCCCCGCGTATTAGCAAAAGCACAGATTGTTTTTGCTATTTTTTCCGGACTGGAAATACGTTGTTTAAAATCAAGCTGCTCGCCTTCGGGTTGCCTGAGCAAATCCGGCAAATTTTTTTGCATGCCAAATGGTATTTACCTATATTCATTTACTAAGTTAAGCCGTTAAAAATTCCAATACACGGCACAACTTTAAACCTTGGCTGGGGTTATTTTTTATTTCAGTACCAAATAAGCTTATGGAAAACCTAAACAAAGGCTTCGATCCTAAGGTAATTGCAGATTACCGCAACAAGATGAAAGCCAAAAATCAAAATTTTCTCATCATTGATTCAGAAGATAACAGCGATGAATATGTGAACTTCAATTTCGTTGGCACCTACGAAGGCAAAGAGGTAATCTTTGATGCTGTTTTATATTCATTGCGCATCCATTATCACAGTGAACTTTTTGAATTGGCAGAACACAAAGCCGCTCAGCGTTTTCCTAACTATAAATCTATTGATTACGAAGAGGATGAAAACGGCAACATGAAAGCCCTGAATGATGAAATGGAAGAAATAGGTTTATACCTGGCAGAAGTGATGATGGAGCTGGAGGAAGAAGAAGCCGTGAAGGTACAGGAACACCTTTACCTGGACCCTAATGTAGATTTTGGTGTCGGCCTGGATGTTGGATTGAATGTTGAACAAGTAACCCCTGAGGTCATCAGCAAATTTGTAAGGCAGTATAATGAAGATAAGCTGGAGCTGGATGAAACGCTTTACACTTTTGTAGAAGAAGAGGAAGACCTGAATTAATGAATGCTTAAAATTGCCTGGGCTGCCAACTATGCCCATCCTTTGCCGGCTAATCACCGGTTTCCCATGCTAAAATATGAGCTGCTCCCAGAGCAGCTTCTTTATGAAGGAACGGTAAAGTCAGCAAACTTCTTTACCCCCGCTTTACTTCCAGTACCTCATCTGCTCAATACCCATGACCCTGTGTACTGGAATAAGCTATCCGGGGGCAGCCTGAGCAAGTCGGAAGAAAGGAAAACAGGTTTTCCCCTTACACCTGCGCTGGTAGAAAGGGAACTCACCATCATGAACGGGACCTTGCAGGCTACACTTTTTGCCTTGCAATATGGCATAGCCATGAATGTAGCAGGAGGGACCCACCATGCCTTTACGAATAGAGGAGAAGGTTTTTGCCTTCTGAATGATATCGCCATCGCAGCTAATTATCTGCTTAAGCTAAAACTTTCCAAAAAAATATTGGTGATAGACCTGGATGTACACCAGGGAAATGGAACGGCAGAAATATTTAAAGAGCAGTCCATGGTATTTACATTTAGCATGCATGGTGCTAAAAATTATCCGCTGCACAAAGAGCAATCAGACCTGGACATTGCATTGCCAGATGGCATGACAGATAAAGCATATCTAAAAATCCTGGGTGAGCAGTTGCCCAGGCTGTTTGCACAGGTTGCGCCCGATTTTGTATTTTATCAGAGTGGGGTAGATGTTTTGGCCACCGATCATCTGGGCCGGCTGGGTTTAAGCCTGCAGGGTTGCAGATCACGCGATGCAATGGTGCTGCAGTATTGCAAACAGCATCAGGTACCACTGGTATGTAGTATGGGAGGTGGATATTCTCCTAAAATTTCACATATTGTAGAGGCCCACGCCAATACCTTTCGGCTGGCACAGGAAATTTTCTTCTGAGAATTTCTAAAATAGCAACTCAAAACCAATCTTTAAGGCCTATAATGCCGTATTGAAGCTTACAGGCTTCCCAGAAAATTATTGGTTGATAAGTGCTGGTTAAGTCCTGATTATTTTTTTCATCTAAATGAAATACAATGACCCAGGAAGCCCAAAAACTTCGCAATAGCATATTTTTTGTCTTTACTTTTACTTTAATGCTCTGGCTTGTGAAAGCCCTGGAGTGGGCGGTTGCCTTAGATTTCGGTTTTTTAGGCATTCTGCCACGTACCCTGTCCGGTACGATGGGTATTGTAACAGCCCCCCTGGTACATGGTGATGTGCTACACCTGTTGTCTAATACTTTTCCCCTGCTGCTGTTAGGTATCAGCGTTTTTTATTTCTATGAACGCATTGCTTTAGAGGTGTTTGTCTGGATCTACTTTATGTCAGGCTTTTGGGTATGGATGGCAGCAAGGGATGCCTACCACATTGGTGCCAGCGGCCTGGTTTATGGTCTGGTTTCTTTCCTGTTTTTCAGTGGTTTGTTCCGGCGCGATGTACGCTCGCTTTCCATTTCACTCATCGTGATCTTCCTGTATGGAGGGATGGTCCAGGGACTCTTTCCTATCAATGAAAGAATTAGCTGGGAATCTCATTTGCTTGGTGCCCTGGCAGGTGCATTTTGTGCATTCTTCTACCGCGATGTAAACCTGTTGTTTCAGCAACAAGAGCATGCTTCAGAGGAACAGCATCCACTGGAATTAAGTCCTGCCCTGGTGGGCACCAGCAATTATGCAGGCGGTTCTTATCAGGAGATGCAACGGGCAATCGATATGTATGATGCCGGCGGCATTAGTTTCGAGTATCAGGAGGAAGTTGAAAACGTTGAAAAACCGGCACCACAGCCTGTAACCCTAACCTATCAGTACAGGCCGGTCCAGCCAATGCAAAAGCATAACGTAGCCAATAAGATGGTTGCTCCCTTTAAGCTTTGTGCACGCGATCTAACAGATAAACGCTTTGTTTTTTTCAGCGAACAAAAGAGTAACATTCCAAAAAAAGATCCTGAAGAAGACGTTAGAACTGCTGCTGCTTAACTTTCAAATATGCAGTAAAATGGTATATTTGCACGTTAAATCTAAACGTGTAGTGTAGTGAAAAATCTTTCTTTGATTCTGAATGTGGTTTTACTGGTAGCTGTGGCTATCTTGTTTTACCTGCACTTTTCCGATCGCAACCAGGTAGTTACTGCGGGAGGCAAAACAGTGAGCAGCGGTCCTCGCGCCAAAACTGTGATAGCATATGTGAATTCCGATTCGCTGCTGAGCAGATATGAGTTCTTCAAGGATATTGAAGCAGAACTAAAGCAAGTAGAAGAGAAATACAACAGTGAATATACCAACCGGGCCCGTGGCCTGGAGACTGAGATCAGAACCTTTCAGGAAACTGCCGGCAACATGACCATGGGTCAGGCCAAAGCACGCGAAGAAGAGCTGATGCGTAAGCAGAATAACCTGATGCAATACCAGCAGAATCTTGCTCAGCGCCTGATGCAAGAGCAGGCCAGATATCAGGATTCTCTTTATTCTCAGGTACGTGATTATGTAAAAGTATATGGTGAGGAGAATAACCTGGATGTAGTGCTTACCTACCAGAAAGGCAGTGGCGTTATTTATGCCAGTGACAGCCTGGACATTACTCAGGATGTGATTGCTGGTTTAAATGAACGCTACCAGCAAAACAAGTCACCTAAGCCTGCAGCGGTAAAACCCACAGAAAAAAAATAATGCTTAAGCCCGGTTATACCGGGCTTTTTTAATAAAGATTCACTGCATATACAGCCATTTATTCCTGTATATCAGGCACATTCATTATTAAATATGGAGAACCAAAAATTTATAGATGAATGGCGGCAGCTTCAAAAATGTACCCATTATTATTGGGATCTGCTGCAACAAACCCCTGAAGCTGTACTAAAGCGGCAGGTGCATCCAGACAAATGGAGCATTTTACAAATTGCGGAACATCTCGCCGGGGCAGAAACTGCCGGCATTCAATATCTGCTGCGGAAGCAGTATGAACCTATACACAATAACAGCTTTATGCCAGCAAAAGTGAGGGCCCTGTTGCTACGACTGGCTTTAAAGAGTCCTTTAAAATTTAAAGCCCCTCCCATACTGGCCACATTTCCCACAAATACAAGTAATCCCGCCACTTTACTGAATCAATGGCAGACTGTCCGCAATAAGCTAGGTAATTATGTTGATAACCTACCCAGGGAAAAGGAGCAGGCTCTGCTCTTTCGCCATCCCTCAGCCGGCCCACTTAACCTAAAGCAGACCCTATCCTTCATGGCAGATCACATTAAACATCATCGCAAACAGGTGCAGTACTTATTAGCACAACAGGTGAAAAATACAAAACAATAATACCCTTAAGCGGATTGTTTAGGTATTATGAATTATACTTTTGACGAATTAAGTTCTTCTGAAAAAGAGCTCCTGCTGAAAACGCCAGCCCTAATTACTGTTTTAGTGGCGGGTTCCGATGGTGATTATAATAATAAGGAGATAGACAGAGCCCAGGATGTCACTTTCTGGAAAAAAATTCATGCACGTCCAGATCTCCAGGGTTATTATGATCAGGTTCGGCCACGGATCTCTGCTGATATCGATAAGCTTACAAAGGAGATGCCTGGCAGTGTTAATGATAGATTCAACAGCTTATCTAGTGAGCTTGAAAAGCTGAATCCTGTTTTACAAAAACTGGATCATCGCCTGGCCGAACAGCTTTATGCCAGCTGGCGGGAATTAGCCAAACAAACAGCAGAAATTAGTGGTGGGGTATTAGGCTATTTATCTATAGGCTATAATGAATCTAAAGTGATAACTTTGCCTATGGTAAATGATCCGCGTACCTATCGGGTTTAGTTATTTATGCTGGAGAGAATCAGCGAGAGTGTATTGGTGCCTGCGCGCCTCACGTTGCTTATGTGGGGCGTTTTCTTTTTTGAAATAAGCTGGAGTGTTAGTTTTAGCTTCCTGGGGATATTGCCAAGAGATTTATTTGGTCTAATAGGGATTGTTGCTTCGCCATTACTGCATGGTTCGTGGTGGCACCTGGTTTCCAATACCATCCCTTTTCTGTTCCTGGGTGCTACGCTTTATTTCTTCTATCCGCGCATCGCCAACAAAATCTTTTTCTACTGTTATTTTTTAACAGGTGTCCTGGTGTGGCTGTTTGGGCGATACAGCCTCCACATTGGGGCCAGTGGGGTCATTTATGGCTTAGCCTTTTTCCTGATCTTCTTCGGTTTCTTCCGTAAGGATTTCAAATCTTTGGTAATCTCCACTGTCGTTATTATTCTTTACGGAAGCTTATTCTATGGGCTCTTGCCCTCGGAGCCTAATGTGTCCTATGAGTCTCACCTTTATGGCGCACTCGTAGGGCTTTTAACTGCCATGATCTACGGACGCAGACCAGTACGGGTAGAATATTAATTGCATATTAAAAGTTATTACTTCCATTCCAGCAAGACGAATCTTCCTTCAATTAGCCCAGAAGGCTCTGGAGAAATTCAATAAAACAAAACCTTCCAGGTCTAATGGAGCAGGTGAAACCAGTAAAGCCTAGTGCTTATTCTTTAAGCTTTTCAAAGGCTTCATGTACCTCTTCCTCTGTTGCTTTCAGACGGTTTTTGCAAAACATCAGCAGTTCATAAGCTTCCTTTACCAGGCCAGAAATTTCATCTACATCAGGGTCTTCGTTTTCGATCTTGTTTACGATCTCCTCGAGCTTTGCTATTGCTTCTTTATAGGTCATGATTCAGGTGTTTCAAGTGTTGTGTCTTCAACCTTACTGGTTAAAACTTTTTTATAAGCATGTGTAATAAGCAGCTGACCCTTTTTTGGTGCTCCTGCTTTATGCAGCGGTTTGCCCTCCAGATAAGTAATGGTATACCCTTTTTTTAGCAGCCGCTCAGGGTTTTGTAAATGCAGGGTAAGCGCCAGCTGATTGAGCTTTGCAGATTCCTGGCATAAAGCTTTGTCAGAAGTATTATCCAGGAGCCGTTGTATGTTCAGCAGACGTTCCCGGCTAAATTTAATCCTGTGCCTGCTGTTGCCACTCAGGCTGTTACCTAACTGCTTCAGATGCTTTTGCTGATGGGAAAGTAAATTCCTGGAGGATGTCTGTATTTTCTGCTGTAACTGTGCTAGCAGTTGGTCTTGTTCCATCAGATAATTGCCCGCAAAAGAAAATACTGCTTCTGCCAGTTCATCCAGTTGGTTTTCATAATCGCGCAGCCTGCCAACCAAAAACTCTGCAACCGCGGTAGGTGTTTTTAAGCGGGTATGCGCCACCAGATCAGCAATGGTTTCATCTCGGTCATGCCCAATGCCCGTAAGAATGGGTAGGGGATATCGGGCAATAGAAGCTGCCAGTTCGTAATGATCAAAACAATCCAGATCGATGCGGGCACCTCCACCACGAATGATAACTACCGCATCAAAAGGTTGTGTGGCGGTGGCAATGGTTTCCAGTGCTTCACATATACTACCTCTGGCAGAATCTCCCTGCATTACAGCCTGAAAAAGCACCAGATCGAAGCGGTAACGGTAGGGATTCATCAGCAACTGGTGCAGGAAATCGCCCCAGCCTGCCGCAGTAGAGGAAGTAACAACGGCAATGCGTTGAGGGGTTATGCTCAACTCATGCCGCCGGTTCATATCATACAAGCCTTCGGCAAGTAGCCGCTGCACAATCTCGGCCCGTTTCCTTGCTCTTTCCCCTAGGGTAAAATTAGGGTCTATTTCGCGAATGTTCAGGCTCAGCCCATAGAGCTCGTGATATTGTACCTGCACCTGACAGAGCATATTAATTCCGGGGGAAAGCCTTTGCCCGGTTATCTGTTCAAAATTATAGCTGATGCTTTTGTAAGCAGTAGACCAGATGGTAGCACGTTGCTTTGTTAGCAGCACATCATTTTGTTTTTCGATAAGCTCTAAATAGCAATGACCGCGCTGGTGTTGACGCATCTCACCAATCTCTGCCACAACCCAATAGGTTTGTTCCAGATGATGCTCAAGTGTAAGGCGAATTATCTTGCTGAGGTCGAGCAGACTGATATGGCTCATGCTGCAAGATACGAAAATGTGTTGTGAGTCAAGGGCTTGACAGGGAAGCTGGTTTCAAAAAACCAGAAAAAATGGTTGCTTTGATTTCGATGATCAGCAGCACTTGGCCTGTTTCAAAAAG
>JASLAE010000101.1 GCA_030147305.1 Cesiribacter sp. | reverse complement strand
CTTTTTGAAAGGAAAAATCTTCATGAGGTACAAACATTCGTTTGAGGTACAAGCAAGGTACAAATATTTGCTAAATAACCATGTTATATAACAAAATAAATATAAATGTACAGCAACAAAAAAGGCCCTTTAAAGGGCCTTAATAGCGGTTTTTTTATCTTTGTTAGTGGTTTGTTTTTCAGCAGTTACTTTCCGATACAGAACTTAGAAAAAATGTTAGCCAGCAGATCGTCGTTGGTCACTTCCCCAGTAATCTCTCCAAGATGATATAAGGCTGTACGGATATCCAGTGCTAAAAAATCGCCTGTAATTCCATTGGCCAAACCGTTCAGTACATCCTGCAGAGCCTGATTTGTTTTGAGGAGGCTTTCATAATGGCGGGCAGTAGTAACCACCGTGTTGCCGGTGCGAAAATTGGCAAGATTGGCTTTGTCCAGGATTAGTTGCTTTAAATCCTCCAAATTGGTTTTATCACGGGCGGAAATATAAAGCATATCCTGAAAGCCCTTCAACGCTTCCATCAGCGCTGGTGCAGCATCGTCTACTTTATTGCCAATAGCGATAAAAGGCTTGCCAAGATGCTCTAGCTTGTTAATTTCCAGCCCTATAGATTCTGGCGTTTCATTGGTTAAATCGAAAAGGTAGAGAATGATGGAGGCCTTTAAGAGCTTTTCCTGCGTTCGCTTAACGCCGATCGCTTCAATGGTATCTGTCGTTTCCCGAAGACCAGCTGTGTCGATAAAACGAAAATGAATGCCTTCCAGGATAAGCTCGTCCTCAATAAAATCACGGGTGGTTCCGGCAATTTCTGAGACGATGGCCTTTTCTTCATTCATTAAAGCATTTAAAAGGGTGCTTTTCCCTGCATTGGGTTTCCCGGCAATCACAGTGGGAACGCCTTCCTTGAGTACACTGCCTACAGCAAAGCTCTTGATCAGCCGGTCGAGCACCCGTGCTAGCTCCTCCACAAGCTGGCGCAAATCGTCCCGATCAGCAAATTCAACGTCTTCTTCGCCAAAGTCAAGTTCCAGCTCCACCATGGAGGCAAAATGGATCAGCTTTTCACGAAGCTGACTGATCTCATTGCTGAAACCACCCCGCATCTGGTTCAGCGCGGCTTCGTGGGCAGCTGCAGATTCGGCCTGGATAAGATCGGCTACCGCCTCTGCTTGGGCCAGGTCGAATTGTCCATTTAAGAAAGCTCTTTTTGTAAATTCACCCGCCTTAGCAGGCCGTGCTCCCTGTCGTATAAAAAGGTTGATTAGTTCACGAACAATATAAGGGCTGCCATGACAGCTGATTTCAACCACATTTTCCCGGGTAAAAGAGCGGGGGGCAATGAAAAGCGTTACCAGCACTTCATCCAGTATGTTGCCTGCTTCGTTGCGGATGGTTCCAAAATGGGCGGTGTGTGAAGCCTGCTTTGTTAAGTCTTTCCCCTTGAAAACGCCATTACAAATTTTAATAGCATCGGGACCTGATAATCGAATCACAGCAATAGCACCACTGCCCTGAGGAGTCGCCAGTGCAACAATGGTATCGTCTGTTGGGGTGACCGCGTGTAAGCTCAATGTATTTAATTTTTAACTGATTTTGCAGCAAAAGCCTGCAGCATCTTCATAAATTGTGCTGGTTGCTGATAGCCGGATACTGGTTCTATTGTTCTGAAATCTTCATGTATAAAAACAACGGTGGGGTAACCGGAAACTCCTAGCTGACGGGCAACCTGACGCTCCGTCATGGCGGCCTCACCTAATTTAAAGGCACGGTCACTTTCGGCGTTGAGCTTAACGGCATAGTAATTTTTACTCACATATTCGGCTACCTCCGCATTGCTAAAAGTGTCTTTATCCATGCGTTTACACCAGCCACACCAATCGGTATAAACATCTACAAAAATTTTCCGGGGTTCCTTCTGGTTCAGTGCAAAAGCTTCTTCCATACTCAGCCATTTAATTTCTGCATTGTTGTTCAACCCTGGTTCTACCATAGTAAAAGCAGCAGTTGCAAAGGCTAAGCAAAGGAAAAGGAATGAATTGATGTGACGTTTTATCATGTCAATACTGAAATTTTAACAAATATACCAAAGCTCTGGGCTTGATTAACGCAAAAAATGGGCCTATTTATTACAACAAAAAGTTGTTGTATGGATAAAATCATAACAAATAACAACAAACCACAAATTTACTTCTAAATTGCTGTGCAATCCTCCTGACAGCATGAAATTCATCCTCTCTGTTTTAATCACCACATTCCTATTCATAAGCCCTGTCTGGGGCCAGACGCACACCATCAGTGGTTTTTTGCTGGATGCACAAAATGGAGAACATCTCATTGGTGCCCACATCATCAACCAGAAAACGTCCCAGGGATCACCAACGAACACCTTTGGCTTTTATAGCTTAAGCCAGCCCCGCGATAGTGTAGACCTCATTTTTAGTTATGTAGGCTATAAAAGTCAGCGGGTGCGTTTCTTTTTAGCGGCTGATACAAGTCTGCAAATAAGGCTGGAACCCCTGGAAATTCTGGACGAATTAGTAATCACTGCCCAAACGGATAAGCAGGTAGAAGAGGTGCAGATGAGTCGTATTGAAGTGCCCATTGCACAGATCAAATCAATGCCTGCCTTGTTGGGAGAGGTAGATGTGCTGAAAGTTTTACAGCTTATGCCAGGGGTGCAAAGTGGAACTGAGGGTGGTAGTGGTTTGTATGTCAGGGGAGGGGGTCCCGATCAGAACCTGATTCTGCTGGATGGGGTACCGGTTTACAATGCCAATCACCTGTTCGGTTTCTTTTCAGTTTTCAATTCGGATGCCATCAACCATGTGGAGCTATTTAAAGGAGGATTTCCGGCCCGTTATGGAGGACGGCTTTCTTCTGTAATCGATATTCAAATGAAAGAGGGCAATCAGCAGGAGTGGCATGGCGAGGGGGGAATAGGGCTTATCGCTTCCCGCTTAACTGTAGAAGGACCCCTGAAAAAGGAAAAATCAAGCCTGCTTTTTTCAGCCCGCCGTACTTATATTGATATCCTGGCCAGGCCCATTATCAAGGCCGCGAATGAAAGCAACGCCACTGCCGGCTATTATTTTTATGATCTAAATACCAAGCTCAATTATCGCATCTCCCAAAAGAACCGGCTCTACCTGAGCGCTTACCTGGGTTCTGACCGGTTTTATGCCCGCGATACTTATTCCTATTCCAGTTTTGATGGTTCAACTTATCGTACAGAAGAGAATAATGCCGGCATCAACTGGGGTAATATTACCACAGCCCTCCGCTGGAATCATGTGTATTCGCCACGTCTGTTTAGTAATAGCACGATTACCTATAGCCGCTACCGCTTTAATGTACTCCAGGAATTTAATTCGGATTGGAAAGACGGTTCAACCAGTGGCAGTGAACATGAAAAAGGGCTTTATTTCTCGGGCATCCGTGATTTTGCCTTTAAACATGATTTTGATTTTGTGCCTGTCCCGCATCATTATCTTCGTTTTGGGGGCAATCTAATCCTGCATCGTTTCAGCCCAGGGGCACTCGAAATTTCCAGTACCACGCAGGAGGACGTAAGCCTGGGTGATGCTGCCCTGGATGCACTTGAATTTTTTGCTTATGCAGAAGATGATGTTAAAATAAATGACCGGCTAAAGCTTAATGCAGGCCTGCATTTTTCTGGCTTCAATACAGAAGCCCGTACTTATCTGTCACTACAGCCACGGCTGAGCATGCGCTACATGCTGCGGCACGACCTGAGCCTGAAAGCTTCTTATGCCAGGATGGCCCAGTACATTCACCTGCTCACCAACTCGGGTCTGGGGCTGCCGACGGATTTATGGGTGCCCTCTACCAGCAGCGTGCTGCCGGAACAGTCACAGCAGTATGCCCTGGGCGTCTCTAAGCTTTGGAGGAGTGTCTTTGAATTTAGTATTGAAGGCTATTACAAGGATATGAGAAACCTGCTGGAATATCAACAGGGCTCTTCCTTCGAAGAGCTGGATAAAAAATGGGAAGACCGTATCACCACTGGTGACGGCAACAGCTATGGAGCAGAATTCTTTCTTCAGAAGAAAAAGGGCATAACCAGTGGCTGGGTCGGCTATACCCTTAGCTGGACTAACCGGCAGTTCGATGCCTTAAACTTTGGGATGGAATTTCCCTACAAATATGACAGAAGGCACGATTTGAGTATTGCAGTAATACACCGCCTCAGTGAAAAGGCCGAACTCTCCGGCACCTGGGTGTATGGTACGGGGGTTGGCTTGACTATTCCGGTGGCATTTATTGAATCTAAAGATGATAATCAGCTGCAAAATCCACGATCGGGTGGTAACTGGGGTGGCTACAACCGGGTAACAATCTATAGTGCCCGAAATGCAGTACGCATGCCCTCATATCACCGGCTTGATTTTAGCTACCGGCACACCAAAAAGAAGCGCTGGGGAGAGCGAAGCTGGGTGTTAGGCGTCTATAATCTATACAACAGAAAGAATCCCTTCTACATAGATATCAAAGAGGAATACAACGAAAATACAGGTGCCCTGGTAAACAGAAAGTTTGTACAATACAGCCTGTTTCAATTAATCCCTTCCATCAGCTATAATTTTAAGTTTTAAGCTATGAAAATTAATCAATACCTGTTGGTTGGCAGTATGTTCCTTTTCATGGCGTGTGAAACCGAAGTTGATTTGGACGTGCCGGGCGAGGAATCCAAATTAGTCATAAATGGTGTGGTCAGGGAAGACTCTGTTCTCCGGGTATCGGTGAGCAAGAGCAGATTTATTCTGGATATTGAACCTTTGACTGTTGTAGAAGATGCCAGTTTGCAACTAAGTGTGGGTGGAAATGCAATGGGTAACTGGGAATACCTTGGTTATGGTGTTTACGAAGCGCAGGGGATCGTCCCGGAGGCTGGCCAGTTATTTGAGCTGCAGGTAAGTGCCCCCGGCCTGGCATCCATCAATGCTCAAACGGTAGTGCCGGACCCTATGAATGGGGTTGCACTGGTTTCCGTGGAAAAAAATCAGGAAGATCCCATTGTGCGGGTTCGTCTGCGCATTACTGATCCGGCCCAGACAGCAGACTATTATGTAATCAATCGTGTAAGCTATGAAACCGTACATGACGGGCAGGGTAACCAGCAACAGGAATACAGGTTAAGTCATCTAAACAGCGATGCCACGAATGTAATCAGTACCTGCCAGGATGAATTCGGTAGTGACTACACCGGCTGTAAAGTTCTCTTCAGCGACCGGGCTTTTGAAGGTGGGCAGAAAGAACTGGTCGTTAAATTCAATACCTACAGCTGGGACCCAACCATTGAGGGTGAACATTATATCGTTGTCTCTCGGGTAAGCAAAGCGTACTACGACTACCTGCTGAGTCTGCACCAAAATTTTCAGGCAGGCGATAATCCTTTTGCAGAACCCTTCCCGATCTCTATGAACATAACCGGCGGTTACGGAATCTGGGGTGGTGCTGCTTCTCGCTGGCTCCCGGTTCGCTGATACGGTAAGACAGGCTGTTGATGGACAGTGTTGCGCAGGCGCCGCACCAGCAGGCCTTCCTGTGGCGAAAGCAGAAAAGCCAGAACAAAAAGCAAACCTGCGACGCCAGCCATAGCACCTGCAATGGAACCATCCAGCCATACGGCTACGTAATAGCCGCCAATGGCAGACAGGATTCCGGCGAATGCAGCCAGCCAAAGCATCTGTTTGAGGTTATGGGTAAGCAGATAAGCGGTTGCGGCAGGAACAACCAAAAAGGCGACCACCAGGATAGCGCCCACCAGCTCAAATGAGGCTACCGTTACTACTGAAACCATGCTCATCAGGATGTAATGCCAGCCAAGGGTCGAAAGGCCAATGGCTGCGGCAAAAGCAGGGTCGAAAGTGGTGAGCTGTAGCTGCCGGTAAGCAAAAACAATAACAGCCAGAATCAGGAGAAGCACTACCGCTATAACATAGGGAGCCCGGGGACCCAGATTTGTTCCGCCTGCCGTAATCCAAAGGTCCAGTGGCACAAAGGCAATTTCACCGTAAAGCACACATTCCTGGTCAAGATCTATTTGACCGGCAAAAAGGCTAAGCAAAATAACCCCTACTGCAAACAGCCAGGTGAAGGTAACCCCAATTGAAGCATCGCTCTGCAATTTTCCTTTTGTATGGAAGAATTCTATCAGGAAAGTGCTGAACAGCCCCACGGCTACGGCGCCTGGCAGCAGTGTGAGTGAGTCGCGTGAGCCACTAAACAAATAAGCAATAACAATGCCCGGCAATACTGCATGTGAGATAGCATCGCCTACCATGGCCATGCGCCGTAAGATTAAAAAGCAGCCCAACAAGGCACAGCTTGCCGCCACCAGACTGCCTGTAAGGATTATATAAAAGTCTGTGATGTTCATAGCTTCCGGTAGGGGATTTTGCTTTGATGAGGATCTGTTTCGGGGTAATTCAGTTTCTTTTCCAGCACGGCCTCCAGTTCAGGCGTAAGGATATGTTCAATGCTTTCTGCATCGTCATGTACATGGTCGGAGGGGAGGTGCATGTACTCGGTGAGATAAACCTCCCAGAGCCGGTGTAATTTTAATACCCGCTGTCCCCTTCGCCAGCCTGCAGTAGATAAGTGATAACCCTCCCGGTTTTTGATCAGAAACCCCTGGCGGGTGAGCCTTTTGATCAGCTGGTTTAATTCTTTTCGCGCATAACTTTTCTGAATGAGTGTTTCAGGTTTGAAAACCCTTATGTCGCTGCCATTTCCATCGCCCAGCAGGTACAAACTTTTCAAAAGGTTTTCGTCTTTGATTTTCTGCTGAAACTGGCGTTGCTGCAGCAGCCGTTGTAAAATACCTTTCCCGGGAGCCAGAAAGAAAGAAATCATGGCAATGGTGCTGAGCACCACCACCATCCAGGGGCCCGTGGGCATGGCTGGTGCCAGCAGGGAAATCCAGGTGCCGGCGATCCCGCTCAGGATGCCAAAAGTTGCAGCCAGCAGCAGCATTATCTCCAGTCTGGCAGTCCAGAAACGGGCTGCCGCAGCAGGCGTAATCAGCATGGCTGCCATCAGCACCACACCAACTGCCTGTATGCCCACCACTACCGCTAATACGGTAAGGGTGGTAAGGAGTAGCTCAAGGCGCTTTAAGGGAATACCGGAAGCGCTGGCAAAAGCCGGATCGAATGTGATGATTTTAAGCTCTTTGTAGAATGCTATAACTGTAAATATCAGGACCACTGAAATTACCCCAAAGACCATAACATCTTCCGGAAGGAGGGAAGCAGCTTTGCCAAAAAGGAAATTGTTTAACCCCGATTGTGCTGCATTTCCACTGTTCTGCACCATGGTGAGCAGAAAAATACCAATGCCAAAGAATACAGACAGGACAATACCCGTAGCCGTGTCTTCTTTGATTTTAGAATTGCGGCTGATATAATCCAGCGCCACCACTGATAACCAGCCTGTAATAAAAGCCCCAACCACCAGGTAAAGCGGATTCTTGGTGCCACTCAACATGAATCCTAAACAAACTCCGGGCAATACAGCGTGGGCTACAGCATCGCCTACCAGCGCCTGTTTGCGTAAAAAAGTAAAGCAGCCAATAAGCGCAGAGGAGCCTGCCAGTAACAGGCTACCGACCATTACATAGCGCAGATTGGGATCGCTAAAATCTAACATTTGCATTATTTTCCCCTTGCGGGTGCTCC
>JASLAE010000117.1 GCA_030147305.1 Cesiribacter sp. | reverse complement strand
CTTAAAGAATAACTTTACCCTGAGATCTATAATTCTTCTGGGTAACAGTCATTTAAGTTTAATATTTGAATTAAAGCTTTAAGATTAGGTAAGGGCAGATAATCCCTGACGGAAGGATGGCACTAAGTTTTTATAGAAATTTAGTTGAGCATGTAACAAATCCCGAAAGATTACCTGAAAACTTGGCCAAAAATCTTAAAACTTTGTATGAATGCCCGCAGTGCAGAAAGTAACAGAAAATGAAGCTTGTAAAGGGTCTATTCGTCGTTTTAATTGCAGCCATGTCTACACAGTCCTGTCAGGAACGCATGGTCTGTCCTGCGTATCAATCAACCTTTATTTTCGACGATGAAGTGCGCTATGATCTTTTTTCCCGCTTTGAAAAGGATACCGTGCCTAAGGCGTATGCAGGGGTAAATAAAACTACTTTCGGCTTGATCAAGCGTTTGTCACGCAAAAAAAGAGAGCAGCAGATGGCAATTGTAGCCATGAAAAATGTGCTGCCGCCAGCTAAAGAAGACAGCCTTACTACCACTGCTACAGACATAACTCCATTAAAACGGGAGCTAGAGCAAGAATAAAGCATCGCCATTGTTGAGCGACTTAACCATAAAACAAAGAGCACCCGCTGTAAAGTGGGTGCTCTTTGTTTATAGGATTGTGAATATCTTTAAACTACAATGTTTATAATTCGTTTTGGTACAAGAATAAACTTCTTGGGTGTTTTACCTTCAGTCCATTTTATAACCTGTTCTGCACTTAATACCGCCTTTACGATATCGTCCTGTGGTGCATCAACCGCAAAAAGCATTTTTGTACGCATTTTGCCATTGATGGAGACAGGATATTCAAAGCTGTCTTCCTGCAGGTGTTCTTCCTGAAAATCAGGGTAAGCTGATACTACAATCGATTCTTTGTGCCCCAGTAAATGCCACAATTCTTCTGTGATGTGGGGCGCATAGGGTGCAATGATAAGCAGGAGCTTCTCCAGCACTTCACGTTTGTTACACTTTAATGCTGACAGCTCGTTCACACAGATCATAAAGGCAGCTACGCTGGTATTAAAGGAGTAGCGATCTATGTCGTCAATTGCTTTTTTAATAGCCGTATGCAGTGCTTTCAGCTCTTCTTTGCTGGCAGGTTCATCAGAAACCTGAAATGCACCGGATTCGTCGTGAAAGAGCCGCCACAGCTTCCTGAGGAATTTATAGACCCCATCGATGCCCTGAGTACTCCATGGCTTAAACTGCTCCAAAGGGCCCAGGAACATTTCATACAGGCGCAATGTGTCGGCTCCAAAACGCTCAATGACCTGATCGGGGCTTACAACATTATATTTGGATTTGGACATTTTCTCTACCTCCCAGCCACAGATGTATTTGCCGGCATTTGTACCGGTGTCTTCAACAACAAACTGTGCATCGGTAAGATCGGGACGCCATTTACGAAACGCTTCAATATCCAAAACGTCGTTGTCTACCAGGCTGATCTCTACGTGCAGGGGGGTGGTTTCGTATTGATCTTTCAGGGTTGAAGAGACAAATATGTTTGGCTTGTTATTAAGGCGATATACAAAGCTGGACCTGCCCTGGATCATGCCCTGGTTAATCATTTTCTGGAAAGGTTCTGTAACAGTAACCTTGTTGAGATCATAGAGGAACTTGGTCCAGAAACGGGCATACAGCAGGTGACCGGTGGCATGCTCGGCACCACCAATATAAAGGTCTACAGCCTTCCAGTATTCCTGGGCTTCAGCACTCACAAACTCGTTCTGGTTGTGTGGGTCCATGTAGCGGAAGAAATACCAGCTGGAGCCTGCCCAGCCAGGCATGGTATTGGTTTCTAATGGATAGCCATTGCGGGTTTTCCAGTTTCGGGCCCGGGCCAGGGGAGGCTCTCCGGTCTCGGTAGGCAGGTATGCATCTACTTCAGGCAGCCGCAGCGGCAATTCATCATCCTCTAACAACCGCGGGCTTCCATCCTTATAATAAACAGGGAAAGGTTCTCCCCAGTACCGCTGACGACTAAATATGGCATCTCGCATTCTGTAGTTGGTTCTGCCCTTGCCAATGCCTTTTGCTTCAAGCCATTGTACCGCCGTGCGGATGGCTTCGGGAACCGTAAGGCCGTTCAGAAAGCCGCTGTTGATGATCCTGCCTTCTTTAGCAGGATAAGCTTCTACTTCCACATTACCACCCTCTACCACTGGTATGATGGGTAAATGGTAATGTTTGGCAAAGGCCCAGTCTCTACTGTCATGGCCGGGTACTGCCATCACCGCACCGGTACCATATCCGGCCAGTACATAATCCGCAATCCAGACAGGGATCCGTTCGCCGTTAAAAGGATTTGTAGCATAAGCACCCGTAAACACACCAGACACGGTTTTTACATCGCTCATGCGCTCACGCTCAGAACGGTTCTTGGCAGTTTCCACATATGCACGAACAACATCCTGCTGTTCCGGTGGCGTGATTGCCTCTACCAGTTCATGCTCTGGCGCGAGCACCAAAAAAGTAGCCCCGAATACAGTATCAATGCGCGTGGTGAAGACTTTAACTTTTTCCTTAATGCCTTCCAGATCTTCAACTTCAAAAAACAACTCGGCACCTTCTGAGCGGCCAATCCAGTTGCGTTGCATTTCTTTAACCGCCTCTGGCCACTGTACCTGCTCCAGATCATTTAACAGCCGGTTGGCGTAGGCAGAAATGCGCAGGCTCCACTGCATCATTTTTTTGCGTACTACCGGAAAGCCGCCCCGTTCAGATACTCCTTCTTTTACCTCTTCATTGGCCAACACAGTACCCAGGGCTGGGCACCAGTTTACGGTAGTTTCAGACAGGTAGGCCAGTCGGTAGCGAAGCAACATTTGTTCCTTCTCTGCATGATCCATGGCTTTCCAGGCTCTGGCAGAAAACTGTGGCGTTTCTTCATCACAGGCTGCTTTAATTTCTGTATTGCCTTCTTTATCAAACTTAGTTACCAATGCTGCAATGGGTAGCGCTTTATCTTGTTCTAAGTCGTAATAATGCAGGAAAAGCTGCTTGAAAATCCATTGTGTCCATTTATAATAAGCAGGATCGGCAGTTGCAAACTCACGGCTCCAGTCAAATGAAAAGCCAATATTTTTAAGCTGTTCCTTGTAACGATTGATGTTCTGCTCAGTAGTGATGGCCGGATGCTGACCGGTCTGGATGGCATATTGTTCGGCAGGCAGTCCAAAGGCATCAAAGCCCATGGGATGCAGCACATTATAACCCTTCATGCGCTTGAAGCGCGAAACAATATCCGAAGCTATGTACCCCAGCGGGTGGCCCACATGCAAGCCTGCTCCGGAAGGATAAGGAAACATGTCGAGGGCATAAAACTTTGGCTTATTGTGGTCAATGGCTGTTTGGTAAATCTTTTTATCCTGCCAGTGTTTTTGCCACTTCTGTTCAATTTCCTGAAAATTATATTCTGCCATGGGTGTTTTTTTCAGCGTTTGCAAAGTTAGGGTAAATCGACTAAAAAATCAGTGAAGTACTTAAACAAAGGTCTGTTAAGATGATTAATCTAGCTAAAGAAACATTTAACAAACTAGATATATGGAAAATCGCTGGCTGTTTTTCAATGATTTCAAAAACACTAAGCTCAAGGGAATAAATGGCGATAATGCCGGCTCTATCCATGATGTTGTGCTTGATCTGCAGACAGGCCGGATTGTATTTTATACGCAGGATTGGGGAGGTTTTTTGGGAGCCGGGAGCAAAAAGGCAGCATTACCGCCAGATGCGTTGCAGTTTGATGAACAATATGTTAACCTGCTGCCTGATGAAAATAGCATCGAGAATGCTCCCGGGACGAGAACAGATTGGCCCGAGCATTTCGATAGTCAGTTTATTGATGATGTCTACCGGCACTATGGCTATAAACCGCTTTCAGAAGGTTAAAAATATTACACACCTTCTGCTTTTTAAGCCCGAATAATTGCAAGCCAGAACCATGGTCTGTTAGAAATATATCGTCTAAACAGCAAGTCAGGTATGGTAACTTTGCCTTGAATTTAAGCTGCCTTTCGTTGAACCGGCAGCTTATTTGGCTTCTGCAAACCTGAATTTAACCCGGCGTTGCGCCATGGGTTGAGGCTGAACTTTATACAGGGGGAGTTGTTTTGCGAGTTTAGCTGTTTTATGCATATTCACCTTTCTCATACGCACCACCAAGTAGGAAGCTGAGATAAGAAAGAGCACCAAAAAGACTGCTGCACAGGCATTTAGTACAATGGCAGAGGGACTCATAATTGTCAGTTTGAGTAGTAGGCGATGAAGCCTTCATAAAAGTATGGCTTTTATTTCTACAAAAAAACCATTCTGTGCAGGAAAGATTACATTAATAAAACTTAATGTACTATGGCTGTTTTGGGGGCGGATCTTTGCGGATTGCTCTTGAGGTAGTGGTGCCTCTGTCGCCTCCGGGGCCTTTTCCAGGCTTCTTGCGTTTTTTATAACCTGCAACCAGGAATATGACAAGTATTACAATTACTATGACGATGATGGTAAGATCCATTTGTATTATTTTTTTTCTTTAACTCTGTCAATCGGCTAAAGTTTTACCCAGAGCAATTTTTGAATTTTTCCTTTTGGGTTTCAGGAAAAGCAAAACCAGAATAGGGAGTAAAGTAAGGTCGGCTACAACAGCAAAGACCAGTGTTAGGCTTACCAGTAAACCAGTATAGAAGGTGCTGCCAAAAGAGGATAGAATAAGGGTTAGAAATCCGCCTGCCAGCATCACAGAGGTAATGATGATGGCTTTGCCTGTAAAGAGATAGGTATGCTTTACTGCATAGGCAAGGCTTCGACCTTTATTCAACTCTAATTTTAGCTTGCTTAAAAAGTGTATGGTGTCATCTACTGCAATACCAAAGGCTATGGTGAAAATGATAGAGGTAGACGCTTTCAGGTAAATGCCAAAGAAGCCCATAAGACCCGCAATCATAAGCAGTGGGAGTAAATTCGGGATCAGGGCAATGATTACCATGCGAAATGACTTGTAAAGTAGCGCAATGATAAGTGCAATGACACCAAAGGCAATGGCAAGTCCCTCCAGCATATTTCTGTTAATATAGTCCGCATTTTTATCAATAAGCACAGAGGTGCCTGTAACCCTGAAGTCAAGCAGGTCTGTATTGATTTGCTCTTGAATAAACCCAGCAAGTGCTCTGTTTTTTTCTTCACTTAGCTTACTGCCCCAGTCGGGCATGCGACCGGTAATGCGGCCTAATTTACCTTCTTCTGCTACAAGCGGAATATTGTTTTGGCTGCGCGCAAGCCTGCGCAGGTATGTTTCTATCTGTGCATATACGCTATTGTTATTAGGCAGTTCAAAATAAGCTAATTGTCCTCCATTGAGGGCACGATTCATTCCCTTAACCAGCAGCAGCGGAGAAGCGATGTTTTGTACGCCGTACGTTTGCTGAAGGTAATTTTCCAACTTCTCTACTTCCTTCAACACCAGCGGATCATAAACGGAACGGCTGGTGTCCTTCACCATGATCGCCATCTCAAAGGGTTTATTACCCCCAAAATTTCTATCAAAGAAATATACATCCTCTTTCAAAGGATCTCCCTCCCGAATGTCCTCTAGTAAAAAAGTATTGCTCTCCAGCTGCGTAATTCCTATGACGGAAAGTAGTAATATAATCCCGTAGCCCCCTAAGACCCGATAACGGTATTTCAAGATCCATAGAAAAGCAGTACGCAGGCTACCTACCCAGAGCAAACGATTTTCAGATCTGGCAGCTACCCTGGGGGTTTTCATCAGCACCATAACGGCTGGTAATACCGTAAAGGCTAAAATAAAGGCTGCAAACACACCAACTGCTACATAGAGCCCAAATTCACGGATCGGCCTTATGTTGGCAGTAAGCAGTGTCAGGAATCCGATAGCTGTAGTGAAAGAGGTTAAGAAGGTTGCCAGCCCTATTTCTTTCATGGTGATGATAATGGCTTCTTTTTTGGGCAACCCATTTCTTAGCTCTTCTATATACTTCGTGAGAATATGCACCACATCGGACATACCCACCACAAACATGATGGTAGGTAAGAGCACCATCATAACATCCAGCATTTTTCCGGTAATTCCCATGATGCCCAGGGTCCAGACCACCGTTAGCACTATGATCAGGATAGGCACGGCAATGCCCCACACTGAACGATAGGCCAGTGCCAGAAAAATTATGACTAATACCATGGAAGCAGCTGCAAAAATCAGGAACTCGACCTGCATCTTTTCTACATAAATAGACTGAGCCTGCACTTTGCCAGCCATATGTACGGCATCAAACTTTTGCCGCCCAAGAATCTCGTTTACGTGCAGCATCAGAGAATCAGCCTGGCGCTTGCTGATCTGCTGCTTGTGGTTAATTAAAATGGCTACAGCCGGCGAACTGCTTGCTACCAGATTTCCTCTGATTGATGGATTGGCATAGAGGCTTGCACTATCCTGCTGATAAAATTGCGGCTGGTTAATTCGTAAGGCAGGTGGAAGCAATACCCCGAGCGGCCCAATAACCGGGTTTTTAAGGTTGGTAATAGAAAGCACCTGGCGGGTGAGTGCGAGACTGTCCAATTGCCGGGTAACTGTATCGAGCTTTTGCAGAAAATCCTGCTGAAAAATACCTTCACGATTTTCAATGCCCAGCAGCAGAAAATCATTGTCATTTTCAAATTTGTCCCTGTAGGTAAGAAAAAATTCCAGGTCTTCATCCCCGGTAGGGAAGAAGTTCTCGAAATTATAATCGAAGCGCAGGCGGGTGATAAAAAATCCCAGCACCAGGGTTAGCAGCCCAATGATCAGCAGCGTACGTTTTGCCAGCTTTTGCATAAAGCAATCAGAATATTTTAAGGAACGTTTTGGGCTTGTCTTTCAACAGCGTAATTTACCGGTCTGAAATTAACAAAGATTTTCTAACGCACCCCGCCCCATGCAGCAATATCTGAGCTTAATGCAACACATCCTTGATAAAGGAGCAGCAAAAGAAGACCGTACCGGCACCGGCACACGCAGCGTCTTTGGTTATCAAATGCGATTTGATCTGGCCGAGGGTTTCCCGTTGGTAACTACCAAAAAGCTGCACCTGCGCAGTATCATTCATGAACTGCTGTGGTTTTTGCAGGGTAGCACCAACATCCAGTATCTCAAAGAAAATAAAGTAAGCATTTGGGATGAATGGGCAGATGAAAAGGGGGAGCTGGGGCCGGTGTATGGCTATCAGTGGCGCAGCTGGCCCACTGCAGACGGCCGCCAAATAGATCAGATTAGCAACCTGATTGCCCAGATCAAAAAGAACCCCGACTCCCGCCG
>JASLAE010000115.1 GCA_030147305.1 Cesiribacter sp. | reverse complement strand
TCTGGCCTGGACCAGTTGTGCCAGCCTTCGGGCAGGATGTGTGCTCCCAGCTTGCAGTTAATAAAAACTGTTTTGGCATAATCACGCCAGGGGCGCCCCAGATAAACTTTTTCAATGCCTGGTGCCGCTGTTAAAGTACAGTCTTTGAATACATAGCCCCACTTTACCCAGGCAGGGGTAGAAGCAGCCGTAATGTAGGAATCTTTTTTGCTGTGGATGTGGCAGTTTTCGAAAAAGGCGGTGGCAGGTCCAAAAATGAAATCGGTGGTGCCTTCGATATAGCAGTCAACATAATACTGCTGTGCTCCTTCGCCGGAGGCAAAGAGGGTATCCTGGTCGCCCAGCAGGCGGCAGTTTCGGAATACCAGCCGGGTGCCTTCTACATGCAGCGCTACCGCCTGGCCAACAGGACCTGCTGTATTGGCAATGGTAAGGTTCTCCACATTGATGTTGTTTCCCATAATACGCAGCGTATAGGTATCGAAAGTGCCCATTTTTCCCCTCCCTGCATGATCATCAAAAGTAAGGATGGTGCTGTCTGTGCTCTCTCCGCGCAGGGTAATGTCCGTCACCCAGGCCGGGATCAGGACCTTTTCTTTATAGACACCATTTTTAATGTGAACGGTAATTCTTTTCGGTGTGAAGGCCCGGATGGCATCAATCGCCTCCTGAATATATTCATAATCACCACTGCCATCTTTGGCCACTACAATTTCAGTGGGGGGCTCAACTGTTTGTAAAGCTGCAGCCTTGTGGTGCGTAACTGCTCCGGTAGCTTCACTACCGGCACTAAGCAGGAGCAGCAACCCAGGGGCCAGCGACCGGAAAGCAAGTATTAGAATGTGATACCTCATATCATCCCCTCATATTAAACAATGGCTTCAGTAGCAATTACATCAATTTTCAGGCTTAAAAAGTGGTAAAAAGCATGGCGTCTGCAACGCCATGCTTAGTAAAAACACATACAAGAATTCACTACTATTGTCTCTTCTTTCCTGTTGGGGCCTTCACTGTGAGCGGCAGGTCCTGCAGACCTTTAAAAACTAAGCGAGCCACCGCCTTTGCTCCCTCAGGCTGAAAGTGTGTGTTGTCTTCCTGCCCCTCGGGGTAAGCCTCATATTTACCTGCGGGCAGGTGCATAAAGTAATGTTCGGTTACATAGCCTTTCCCTTTAGCCGTAAAATGATCTATAGAAAGCTGTGTCAGGTCAATGAGGGGCACCTCCAATTCCCTGGCCACCTCTTTTACCGCCGCCGGATATTCGCCATGGACGTTGGTTAGCTGCTCCCCTTCCCAGGGATAATTGCGGTTTACTGGGGTAAGCAGGATGGGAATAGCCCCTTTCTGGCGGGCCTGGTGTACATAGAGGCGCAGGTATTCTTTGTAGCCTTCAATATTTACGTAGCGCTCGGGTTTATTCACTGCCGCATCGTTGTGGCCAAATTGAATAAGTACCAGGTCGTCTTTTTCCAGTGCTTCATACACCGCTCTCCAGCGTCCCTCTTCAAAAAAGGTACGGGTGCTTCTGCCGCCACGTGCCTTATCAAGAACCAACGCACTATCTGCTTTAATCAAATTCCTGAGCTTGGAGAGGCTGTCGGCCTGCATAAATGGCTGAAACACCTGCCCCCAGCCCATCAAGGGATAGCGGTCTTTTTGGTAATCTTCTCCTTCATAAAGCGAGTAATCGGCCATGGTGGAGTCCCCAATCAGATACACTTTTACGGGATCCTCTTTTTGCAATAAAAAGCCCATGCAAAAGGGGAAAATCAACAAAAACAGAAGCGTTAAATAAAGATTTTTCACAGTTGGTATAATATAAAGTGATTACTGGCTGAAGAAACAGGCATGACGAAGCTATTCATACCTGTTTCTCAACCAGACTTATTGCAGGTTGTAAATTTTATCGCCCGCCCGCTGACCACTGGTGATCTGCTGTTGGGCATTTGTGAAATCTTCCTGTTCAAAAGTTACGTTTTGTGTTTTATCGCCCAGCAGCCGCACCACCTCGCCAGACGTATCTCCGTAGGCCAATCCGCTTACCGCCACATTTTTGCTGTTGTAAATGGTCAGGGTAGGTCCTTCTGCTGCCAGCACCTGCACGTTTGTAAGCTTCACCCCATCGGCGTCTATCATGGTGATGCCATTTTTGGTTTCGAGTACAGCATTTTCCAGGCTTACATTGGAGAGGTTCATCTCGGGCAGGCCCTGGAACATGGCAGCAGTATTAGAACCGGTTGCGGTTATGTTTTTCATGTGGATATTGCGGAAAACAGGTGTTTCTTCCGTCACCGGCAGCAGGCGCTCGTCCCGTTTTTCATCTTCTGCTTTTTCGTCCTGCTCCAACACAGGAGAATTGCCCTGGTAAAACATGTTAAAGCGGATGGCTTCGGTGGGGATGTTGATCATGTTGATGTTGGAGATCCAGATGTTCTCTACCACGCCACCCCGGCCACGGGTGCTCTTAAAGCGAATACCCACATCGGTTCCCATAAAGGTGCAGTTCGAAACATGTACGTTGCGCACCCCGCCCGACATTTCGCTGCCAATCACAAAGCCGCCATGGCCGTGGTACACCACATTATTCTTTACCACCACATTTTCGGTAGGCATGCCCCGCCGGCGTCCGTCAGCATCCTTTCCGGATTTAAAACAGATGCCATCGTCGCCTACATCGAAGCTGTTGTTGTAGATCAGTACATTCTTACAGGATTCAAGATCGATGCCATCGCCATTCTGCGCATACCAGGGATTGCGGACGGTAAGGTTGCGCACAATCAGGTCTTCTGTCATAAGCGGGTGCAGGTTCCAGGCAGGAGAGTTTTGGAAAGTGGGCCCATCCAGCAGCACGCGCTTAGACTTAACAATGCTTACCAGGACCGGCCGCAGAAAATCCTTCACCTGCTCAAACTCTTCTTTTGTTTTATAGGGCGGCACATTGAAGCTCAGGGTTCTTTCGTGGCCCAGCTTTGCCTGCTCGGTCGGGAACCAGGTGTCCTCCTTTTCATTCAGCACCCCTCCGGATTTTATCAGGCTCTTCCACTGCGAGGCAGTCATCTTACCTTTCTTTACAAAGCGCCACGAATCACCGGAGCCGTCAAAAACGCCTTTGCCGGTAAAAGCGATATTTTCTACTTCTTGTGCATAGATGGGCGAAATATTGCGCCAGGTGTCGAGTCCTTCAAAACTGGTTTCCACCAGCTCGTAATCGCTAAAATCGTCGCTAAACTTTACCAGCGCCCCCTGCTCCACATGCAGGTTTACGTTGCTCTTCATGATGATGGGACCCGTAAGCCAAATTCCGCGTGGTACGACTACCCTTCCTCCACCCTTGCCCGAAACATCGGCAATGGCTTTGGCGAAGGCTTCTGTATTTTTGGTAAGACCGTCGCCCACTGCACCAAAATCACTAATATTCACACTATAGTCCGGAAAGCTTGTTTCTTTGACCCGGGGCATATCGAACTCTACACCCTCGTACACCCAGGCCAGATCTTCCGTGGCGGTTGTGGCAGGTGTTGCAGGTGCAGTTGTCTGTGCGGTGGTGGTAGGAGCTGAAGTTTCTGCGGGAGTGCCTGCCGTTGGGGTTTGCGTCTGGCAGCCATACTGGATTACCCCAGCAAAGGCCATGGCCAGTAGTAATCGGTTCGAAAAAATCTTCCTGTCAGTCATATTCTTCTGATGTTATTGCTTGCTTATTTTTGTGGATGCCGGATGGATCCTGAACCAGTCTACATCGGCATAGCCTGAATCATTGGTCTTACCCTGCCGAAGGGCAAAAAGGCCTACTTTGGCTCCAATCCATCTGCCCGGCACGGCAGTAAAAGTATTGCCTGCTGCTATAAAGCGCCTGCCATCTTCGCTGAAGCTGAAGCGGCATTGAGCGCCTTTCTCTACCTGTACCCGCAGGTACACTTCATTACCCTTGAGCTTAGCCAGCAGCTGCTCTTTTTCTTGTGTGCCTTCGTGGGCATTTTCTGCTATGGCATAGGCAAGGTAGAGGCCATCCGGTTTGCTCACCAGTGACAGATGTGCATAATCTTCGCCCATCACCAGCAGACCTACCCGTTCGTTTTCCAGCTTTTCATTGGGCTGAAAGCTTAGTTTGGTGGTAGCGACAAATACCTCGGCCGGAAATTTCTGTAGCAGCAGGTTGGGAGCATCCCAAAGGTTCTTTCCGTCCCGGGGCAGCTCATCGGTGAAGAGGCGCAAAGCACCCCTGCTCCCTGCTGCAAAAGCCCAGGTTGCTTTGGGGTTGGCATGCCACTGCCACTGCCGGCCCAGCTGGTTATCACTAAATTCGTCTGATTCCGGTGGCGTAGCAACAGGATAGGTTTTACCCACATTAGGCTTTTTATGGCTTAGCACAGGTTGCCCTTTGCCATCACCATCCTGGTCTTCGCCAATCACCGGCCAGTCATTTACCCATTTCATGGGTTGCAGGTGCACTACCCTGCCGTAAGCTTCTTTGTCCTGAAAGTGCACAAACCAGGATTCGCCATTCTCCAGAGCTACCCAGCCCCCCTGATGCGGACCGTTGATATCAGTACTACCCTGGTCCATCACGATCCGTTCTTCGTAGGGTCCAAATACATTTTTGGCGCGCAGCACCAGTTGCCAGCCGGTAGCCACACCACCTGCCGGGGCAAAAATGTAGTAGTAGCCGTTCCGCTTGTAGAACTTTGGCCCTTCTACAGTGGGATGATCTTTGTGGCCATCAAACACCAGCGTGCCTTCGTCCAGCAGTTTGGTGCCATCCGGACTCATCTTTTTTACCACCAGAATGCTTTTAATGCCTGCACGGCTGCCGGCATAGGCATGCACCAGGTAGGCTTTTCCATCCTCATCCCAAAGCGGGCAGGGATCGATCAGCCCTTTTCCCTCCTGTACCAGCACGGGAGCCTCCCAGGGACCAGCAGGATCTTCTGCTTTCACCATATAAATGCCAAAATCCGGATCGCCCCAATAGATGTAAAATTTACCCTGGTGATGGCGCATAGCCGGCGCCCATACCCCATTACCATGTTGTGGCCGGGCAAAATGATCGAAAGGTGGCTGGCGGTCCAGCGCATAGCCGATCAGCTGCCAGTTTACCAGATCTTTGGAGTGCAGGATGGGCAGGCCAGGAACCGTATTAAAACTGGAGGCTGTCATATAAAAGTCTTCGCCTGCCTGGCAAATATCCGGATCGGAATAGTCTGCATGCAGGATAGGATTCTTGTAGCTCCCATTGCCCAGATCTGCCACCCATACTTTGGAAACAGGAGCGGCTGGCTGCTCCTGCGCATAGGCAGTGGTACCCGCCAGCGCAAGTATAAGGGCTATACAAAGTAGCTGACAGATTGCTTCGTCCTGCCGTCCTCGCAATGACGAGAATATGTTCATGAATCTATCCATTTTATTCAGTTATTACTGCCCGGCCGTAGCCAGTTGCACTACCGGATTCCAGTCGCCAAAAATATTGGCGATCGTATATGCTGCAGCCTCCTGCTGACTTAGCTGATGTGACCAGGGGACCCGTTTCTCAGGGGCTGCGCCCGGCCCTTTAGAACCAAATTCAGCATAAAAAGAAGTTTTTTCGGCATCAGGCTTGTCCCAGTTATGCCAGCCTTCTGGTTTGATGAGATCGCCTAAATGGGTGTTGATAAAAACAGTTTTGGCAAAGGGCCGCCAGGGCCTGCCCAGATAATAGGAATTAGGTGCTGCATTGCCGGTGATGCGGCAGTTGAGGAACACAAAACCGTAGGGCTGCCCCTCCTCGGTAGAGGCAGCGGTAATATAGCTGCTGCCTTCCTTGCAGAAGATCTCGCAATCTTCAAAGACAGCCGTTGACCAGCCAAAAATAAAATCTGTGGTGCCTTCTATGTAGCAGTTTTTGTAATACTGCCGACTGGCTTTGCCGTGCGGATAGAGGGTATCCTGAAAGCCCAGAAAACGGCAGTTGCTGAAAACTACCTTATCGCCATCGACCCGAACAGCAACGGCCTGCCCAACCGGACCGGCAGAATTTTCGAAGGTGATGTTCTCAGCGGTAAAACCATCGCCAAACACATAGAAGCTGGTAGAGCCGGTGGTACCCATTTCTTCGCCAAAACGGTTCTTCTTTGCGGCATAATCATCATGGGTCAGGACGGTTTGCGCTACCGCTTCGCCTATCATTCGTACATTGGTCTTAGAGGCAGGCAAGATCAGCTTTTCTTTATATACTCCTTTTTTAATGAAGATTGTAGTGGTATTCTTCCGGAAATCCGGCACCGCCATAATTGCCTCCTGCACGCTGGTAAAATCACCACTGCCATCGCCGGCCACCACAAAGTCATAGGTCTGTGCCTGCAACTGCATGCAGCACAGGCACAAGACGATTACTGGTGTGAAGAGGTTCTTCAATTTCTGAGCGGTTGTCATAGCAGCTGATCGCTTAATTATTTTGGGCAGCAGTTCCTTCAATCTCCTCCATAAGCAAAGAAGCCATGATAAACGGGCCTACTGCTTTAGGGTCATTATCCCGCTTAGGTTCACCAATGTAATATTCATAAGAGCCATCCCGGTAGGGGTTACCGCCCAGGCCCGAAACAGAAACAGCATCGGTGATCGTAACCTGTCCCTGGTCATCAACCTCAATAAAATTATTAAGAATGCCCTGGTAGCCTTCGCGGGCATCCTGCAGATACTTCTGGTCTATGTAGCCATTGCTGGCAGCCTTGGCCAGAAAATACACAAACATGCTGGAGGCAGAAGACTCCAGGTAGTTTCCTTCTCTGCCTCCCTGGTCCAGCACCTGCCACCAGAGTCCACTTTTCGGATCCTGGTACTGTACAATGGCATCGGCCATTTTTTGGGTTACCCGCAGAATATCATTGCGCTTGGGGTGATCCTTAGGAAAATAGTCCAGTACATCTACCAGCGACATCGCAAACCAGCCCATGGCCCTGCCCCAGAAGTTGGGAGAGCGGCCGGTCTGCGGATCGGCCCATCGCTGCTCACGGCTTTCGTCCCAGCCATGGTGGTAGAGCTTCTTTTCTTCGTTCCAGGTATATTTATCGATGAGGTAGATCTGGTTGGCTATATCATCGTAAAGGGCAGGCTCGTTAAATTCTGCAGCGTACTTGGCCAGAAAGGGTGAACCCATGTAGAGGCCATCCAGCCACATCTGGTTGGGGTACACTTTCTTGTGCCAGAAGCCACCCTCTGAGGTGCGGGGATGGTTCCGCATCTGATCCCTGAGCTCCTCAATGGCAAGGCGGTATTTTTCTTCGCCGGTTTCTTTGTATAGCTCTATCAGGAATTTACCGGGGTTCACGCGGTCTATATTGTAGTCGGTCTTTTTGTAGGTCTTGATCGTACCGTCTTCACTGATCATGAAATCCGCAAAGTTCCTGATGTAATCCAGGTATTTTTCATCACCTGTTTTGTCATAGACCTTGTCTATGGCACTCATCATCAGGCCGTGGGTATATTCCCATTTAGGCTTTTCATAGAAGTCAATGGTCCAACCTTCGGGATTGCGCTGCATGTCTGAATTGGCCATACGGACTGACCAGGGCACCTCCGTTGCCTGCGTGGCCGCGGTTCCCTGCGCTGCCGTATCGGTAGTGGTAGAGGTACCAGAGCTACAGGCAGATGCCAGCAGCAGGGCCATGGGTAAAGTGAAAGTTGCGATCTTCATTGTATCTCTAATTTTTACAAGCTTATAATCATGTATCGGTGCTAACCATGAGGTATCAGCGGCTCCACCACGCATCTCTTTTCGGAGCACAGTCAACATTAAATGTCATTTTTAATGATCAGCCCGTTGAGGTAAACCTCAAGGTTGGTATACCCTTTATCCAGCGTATGGGTACGGGCATCAGCTGGGTTTGCCGGATCCAAACCATTTTTACGCTCCCAGGCATCCGGTAGCCCATCCTGGTCCTTGTCTGCAGCTGGCTGTTCTGTTTGCAGGACAGGCCAACCGCCCGCTTCTGCCTGTGTATCCAGAATGCCGTCTTTTTTCTTTCCATAGGTTGCGGTGCCTTTGGCTACTTCTTGCAATAGCCGGCTGTCTGCTGCATCGCGCCTGTAGCTGGCACCGGCCTGGGCCAATACTGCTGCATATGCTGCTTCTGCATCCTGCACGGGAATCTCCACCACTTTTACTGGATGGCTGATGAGGGCAGCATCAGGATTTTTTCCTTCCACCCCCAAATAGTTATCCTGGCTTACTTCGGGATGATCGAAAACATAATTTCCGCTGACATAAAATTTACCATAGGGTTCCCAGGGGTCCAGTATTCTCTTTCGCTTCGATGTTTCGGTGGCCGGCCCGGCTTTGTAATAATTGTTTACCAGGTTGTGGTTGCCGCGCTCGCCGGCATAGCTGCTATTGATCACCCAGTTATAGATTACGTTGTTGCGAAAATCTACCACCTCCCTTTCGGGCTTGTTTTTGTCCTGTGTGCGGGCGCCGTTAAAGCGGGGTAGCCGGCTTTTGTGGTGGGCCAGCAGGTTATGGTGAAAGGAGGCACCTTTGCCACCCCAGATCCCGCCATAGCCATGCTCACCCTTTTTATGCACCGAATTGTTCAGGCTTTCGGAGATGATGCTCCACTGAAGCGTGAAATTCTCGTTGTCGTAAAAAGAAGCGCTTTCATCGGTGCCCCAGCTAAAGGTGCAGTGATCGATGATGATATCTTTCTGCCGGATGATACTGATGGCATCATCCTCAACCCTTTTTGTATCGCCCATCCGGGAGCGCAGGTAGCGGATAATGATGTTGCCGGCATTAACCTTGATGGGGTAATTTCGCAGTGTTATCCCCTCGCCGGGTGCTGAGTGCCCGGCAATGGTCAGGTTACCATGATTGATGTCCAGGGCAGATTCCAGCGCGATGGTGCCCGATACGGCAAAAACAATGGTGCGGGGCGTTTTCAGGCTAATGGCTTCCCGCAGGCTACCCGGCCCGCTGTCGTGGAGGTTGCTTACAATTACTACCTGGCCACCCCGGCCGCCGGTGGTGTATTTGCCAAATCCCTCTGCACCGGGAAAGGCCGGCACCCGCTCCTCCTGCACAGCTTCTGCCCCATCTGCCGACTGAACCTGTGCACAGGAAGTGGCAAAAAGGAGCTGCATGGCTGCCAGAAAAAGTAGGGTTTGTATTAGCATCTCTTTTGTATTCTTGATTACATGGGTTTTGCCAGCTCATTAAGGTATACCTCAATATTGGTGTACAGCTTACTAAGCGTATAACGTGCGGCATCAGAGGCCTCCTCCGGATTCAGCTGATGTTCCTCTTCCCACCGGTCGGGCATACCATCCCCATCCTGGTCGGCAGAAGCCTTGCCTTTTTCCAGTTCCGGCCAGCCACCAACTTCTTCCTGTGAGTCTATAATGCCATTTTTACCATAGGCAGCACTGCCAGTACGGGCTTCACTAATAATTCTTTCATCTATTGGGTCGCGGGCCAAACTGGCTCCTGCCTGTAGCAGCACCTGCTCGTAAGCTTCTGCCGCTGGCTGGGCTGTTACTTCAGCGACTGCAAAAGGAGCAGCCACTAAGGCAGAGTCGGGAAAGTCAATAGCAACGCCTTTCCGGTTCTCCAGGCTCACCTCCGGCGCACCGTCTACATGGTTGTCTGCCACATAAAATTCACCATAAGGGGCATAGGGCTCTACAATTCTTTCTTTCTTTGATTTTGCAGTAGCAGGGCCGGGCTTGTAATAATTAGCAACCAGGTTATATTGTCCTTTTTCGCCTCCGTAGACGCTGTTGTCTTTCCAGTTATAGATTACATTGTTTCGATAGTCTACCAGTTCGCCAGCCTCATTGGCGGTTGTTTTGGAGCCGCTAAAGCGGGGAGTTCGGCTCTTGAGGTGAGCCAGCAGGTTATGATGAAAGCTAGCCCCCCTGCCGCCCCAGATGCCGCCATAGCCATGGGCGCCTTTTTCATGCACCGATTCATTCAGGCTCTCGGAGATGATGCTCCACTGGAGGGTGAAATTTTCATTGTTATAGAATGAAGCGCCTTCGTCGGTGCCCCAGCTCATAGATGCATGGTCTATGATAATGTTTTTTTGCCCGTTTGCACTGATGGCATCTCCCTGATAGGCTTTTTTATCTCCCATCCGGAAGCGCAGGTAACGCACAATCACATTGTCGCCTTTGATCTTCATAGGATAGTTGCGCAGGGTAATGCCCTGACCCGGCGCCGACTGACCGGCAATGGTAAGATCGCCATGATTGATGTCCAGAGAGGATTCCAGTTCAATGGTACCTGCTACGGCAAATACTACTATTCTGGGTTCTTTCATGCGCAGGGCTTCACGCAGGCTGCCCGGCCCGCTATCGTTTAGGTTAGACACTACCACCACTTTGCCACCACGCCCACCAGTGGTATATCTGCCAAAACCTTCGGCACCCGGAAAAGCCAGCGTGGATTCGTTATTGCCCGGCGCTGCTGCCAGGGTAGTATCTGCCCCCACCGCAGCTGCTGTGGCTGCCTGCTGCGTACAGGCAGCAAATCCCAGCAAAGGCAGGCAGGCCAGCAGACCCAGGGTAAATATTTTTTGTGTGGTTAACTTTTTCACAGTTGTGTCTTTACACTTTGCGCACTGGCATAGGAAGCTGCTGTCCTTTATTTTGCCATTATTTTAACCGTTACCGGCTGTGCCAGCTGCTGGGCCGTCTGGGCTAGATAATCCATAAACTGCTGCTCAGTTTTAATACCCTCCTTCTCCAGCTCCCAGGCTGCCAGAAAGTAATATTCTATGTTGCCATTAGCAGGCTTTAGCTGTACCACATGGCTATGCTCGTCTTCGGCAAAGGCAATCAGGTCCTGGGCCTTAAAGAGTACGGCAAGTCCTACATTGTCTTTGTTGAGTGTTTGTTTGCCCCAGGTTGCGATATAACCCCACTGATCTCTGGTGCCTTTGCTGGTCTGTAGTTTAGCGGCAGGGTCTTTGGTAAGACCTGTGCTGATGTTTTCTGGATTTCCGTCTACGGTAAGCTGCTGATGGGTAAGGCGACTGCCGGCATGTATACCCAGCACTGATTGCAGGTTAAGGGTTTTACCGGCGACTTTCCAGCCATAATAGTCTGTGGTGATAGAAGAATAGACAGGGCCGTTTTCAGTGACACGGCTGATCAGGCTGTCGGTTTTATCCACCCGCTCAGCTTTGCCCTCATGAAAGAGTGCCAGAGAGCCTACTCCCAGGGCTTTGCCTACCTTGAGGATATCCATGCCCCAAGGCTGCATTTCGTGGTAAGAATCGAATCCGTCGAGGCCCACCTGCTGCAGCACCATCTCTTCAGTAGTTTTACCAAACACGTCTATACCATTGCGCCAATCCAGGTAAAAGCGGTAGCCTACCTTGTCAGATTCCCAGCCTGGCCCTTCATAACGGATGTAATATGAGTGGTCGGTATGTTCATCGGGCACCCGTAGGGAATCTACGTTCTGAAACTCACCGCCAATGTATTTGCGGTCCTTAAAGTGGCCGCCAACTTTATGTGAAAGCTCCGCCTGTGTACGCTTAACGTAATTGCGGCTGGCTTCTCCGCTTTCTTTATAGCGGATGTTCAATTGCTTTGTGGCACCTGCCTCTAATTGTGGCAGTATTATTACCAGTCCCTTTGTCTCAGGGTCTTTGTGATTGTACTGGCTGGCAATCTCCTGCTCTCCGTCCAGCACCACAAAAGCTTTTGGGTTAAAGTTTGCCACCTGCGCCTGTAGGGTCTCCTCTTCAAGAAGCACCATTACATCGGTGCGGGGCTGGTTAAGCGGATTGCTTACCGCTATCATAAATGAGCGGGGGAATAACTGTTGCAGGTTTTGCGCTGTAACTGAAAACGTACAGCATATAATGCTTAGCAGACATGCTGCCCGGATCAAATGCCACCTGATATTTTTATTCATGACCATAAAAGAATAGCATTGAATGCTTAAAAGGTAAAAAGTTATGCAGCACTATAAGCTTAAGAGGAGCGCCTATGATTGCTTGTGGGTGTTATAAAAAAGTGCGGATACCTGGCAATCATGCCAAATACCCGCACAGGAGAACAAGCTATTACTCCAATACTCTGATATCAAAAGTAAAGATATCTGCTTTGCTGCCGGCGTCGGTATTAGGATCATGCGCCTTCCAGAGGAGCAGGCCTTTTTTGCCGTCAGTAGTTTCAAAAAGGATTACAACACCCGGGTCTGGGGTTTGTACACGAAGGGTAAAATCTTCACCCACAGACATCGCACTTACTTCTTCTGCTGTGGCTGCTTCAAAACCAGCTGCATCCATGCCTTCTACAATCATCATGCGTGTTTCATTCATCACAGGCCATTCAACGGGCATATCATCAGAATCTTCATAGTAATTGCCGGTGAGCCAGTCGTTTCCGGCAGGAGAAAACAGGTCCAGTTCATCGTCGCCTCCTGAATCTGCTGCTATAAAGTCTATCTTGGTGCTATTAGCTTCCTCCAGGCCCTGTGCCAGGGTAAAGGTTTCACCTTCGGCAGAGAAGGCAGTTACAACACCTTCGTCGTTACGGTTTCCCTGAGCATTTACTACAATGTCTGCATAAGTAGTCAGTGTGCCGGTTTCACCTTCGGTGGTAACTGTAAACTGTTCGCTGCTTGTAATAGGGTCTCCTTCTGTTGGCGTAATGGTAATTGCACCTGTTTGTGCACCTTCAGGCACTGTAAAAGTAATGCTTGTGCCGCTTGCAACAGTATAGGTTTCTATCTCCATCTCGCCCATGCTGATGGAAGCAATGTCTTCATCAGCAAAATTGGTCCCTGTAATGGTTACTTCTGTACCTACCGGACCAGTTGTTGGACTAATGGAAGTAATCGTCATCATGGCAGACTGATCTTCCAGCACTGTAAAATTAAAGGTATCGCTACCGCCCGGGCTTGTTACGGTAATGTTTTGTGCACCTGCTGCAATTCCTGCTGGCACAGTTGCAGTGATTGAGGTGGCCGTATTATTTGCAGAATTAAAGCCAGCAGCGTCCATACTACCGAAACGTACACTGGTTACATCCTCCAGGTTTGTGCCCGAAATAGTTACTACTGTACCAGGCAGCGCCTGAGATGGGGTAACAGATGTAATGGATGGCGCCTGTGGCTGCACATCATCAGCGTCGTCATCGCTACAACCAATCACCATGACCGACATTAACGGTATGGCTAAAAACATGAAAAGTTTAAAAAGCTTGTTCATAAAACAATATTTAGAATAAAACATAAAGATTACACAATTGACAAGGCAGGGGCTTATTCGCTTAGAAACCTGTTGGAGAAACTCCTGGTCACCAGAAGCAGCGGCTTACCTTTTTTTCTTGTCTTAGGTTAAAATGTGCTGGTATCCTTTTTACAGATACCAGCACTATGGACAACATGCGGAGACTACTCCAGTACTTTGATATCGAAAGTGAAGATGTCTGCCTTACTGCCGGCATCTGCATTGGGATCGTGGCTTTTCACGTGTAAAAGCCCTTTTTTGCCATCGGCAGTCTGGAAGAGTATGATTGTTCCCACGCCACCATCGGCCGCTTCAATACGTGTTTTAAAATCGGTACCGACAGAAAGGGCATTGAGTTCCTCGTTGGTGATATTGGCAAAGTAAGCAGCATCCTTGTCTGCCAGGTGCACCATTTTGGTCTCATTCAGCACTGGCCAAACCACTGCATTGCCGTCGGCATCTTTATAATAATTATTAGAGAGCCAGGTTGGATGGCTTGGCGAGAACAGGTCCAGTCCATTGTCTCCTCCGGAATCTGTAACTATGAAATCAATCTTGCTGCTGATGGCTTCATCCAGTCCATCCGCCAGGGTAAAGGTTTCACCTTCGGCAGTGAAATTGGTAACCACTCCCTCATCATTCCGGTCGCCCTGGGCATTTACCACAATGTCTGTATACTCAACAATTGATTTGGGTCTTTCTGTAACGGTAAAGGCAGAAGCACTAACAATGGGTGCTTCATCTACCGCATTAAGTGTAAGAACACCGGTTTGTGCTCCTGCAGGCACTACGAAAGTAAGCGAAGTGCCATCTTCGGAGAGGGTATAATCGGTAATTTCCATTGCACCCAGCATGAAGGAAGTAATACTACCTTCGGAGAGGCTAATGGCGGTAACACTGGCCGTTACCTCTGTTCCAACAGGACCATCCATTGGCGAGAACGTAAGTACAGGTACTTCTTCTTCTACAGAAATACCAATGATCTTTTCTACCATCCGGTTCTGCACATCTACTGCAAACACCCGCAGGCCTGTTACTTCCGGAGTGTAAGCAGGCACTAGGTTAATGATGTACAATTTGCTCTCAACGTCGTCAAAACTGGTTATATGCTCTACCACTTCGTTACCGGATGTTTTTATCAGCTCTAAGGTAAGTTCCTTAAGGCCTGCATCGGATTGCACGGTGCCTGTGATCGTAGGCCCGCCGGCACCATTTGTCAGCTTAATGCCCTGCAGGTCTGCCTCCGGTACAGAGAATGCTATTCTTGGGGCATCATTCGGCAGCTGTTCTTCCTCTTCGCAGCCAAGCAGCATCAGGCCTGAGACAAAGAGCAGCAGTAGCAGTTTAGCGTAGTCTTTATTCTTCATGGTAGGTTATGTTAACTATTCATTATGTACTTAAGTACGGCTTCAAATCAGCTTAATTTGTGCAATCGATTGCATTATAATTAAAAGCTTTCCGAATTACAATATAAATCTGAGTTTTTACAGAATAAAATTATGTATTCAGCAATAAACAGGTCTTGATGGAGCGGTGGATTTGCATCTTCACCAAAAATGATTGATGCAATTAGCCTGCTTCATCCCCTTGTTTCTTCCTTTTTATAAGCCAAATGCGCAATCGTTTTACCAATTTAATCATAATTTTACTCTGGTGGCTTTGCTGTTGCAGTGCGCCCTCAGCGGCTATCTCCCCTAAAAATTACCCTTCTGACTATGCGTGTATCTGAAGTCTGCAGGATACACAGGTATACCCCCTGCTTCAGGTTGATCAGGCCAGATTCTTTTTGCAGGCTTATCTGATGGGTACCTGCCTGCAGAGATGGAAGCACGCTTTGGGCAACCAGTCGATTTTGCATATCATACAAGGAAACAGTTACTCCATCCTGCTTTGGTAGATTAAATTCCAGGTTTAGCTGGGTAGAAAATGGGTTTGGATAAAGTTTGTAAGACTTCAGGAATTCGGGATCTTCCAGACCTGTAACCGAACCTGTGGTGTAAGACCATACATCGCTCTGTGTTGCGTTACTTTCATTGCCATAAGCATCGACCCGCCAGAAATAGGTTGTATTGGTAGCAAGTTCTCCGGCTCTATAGCTGGGATCGGTTAAGCCCCCAGCCAACAGCTCCAATTGGTCTGGTGATGTGCCCATGTACAGATCATAGGTAGCTGCATCGCCACTCCAGCGGAACACGGTGCCTGCGGGATCTACCGCAGTAGCGCCATCTGCAGGATAAGGCTTGAAGGCTTTCATCGGGATCCCTGTATAAATACCTGCCACTTCGGACTCGCTCAGGCCATAGTTATAGATTTTTACTTCATCCAGCTGGCCGGTAAAAGGAGCATTTAAGTCACTGGAGTTGCCCAGGTAAAGCGGTTCACTCTGGCGCAGTCCGCCATTGGTATTGTCTTTTGCTTCTGCCACCAGTACACCATTGCGGTACAGGCTAAGCACGTCGTTTTCCCGGTCCCGTATCGCTACCAGGTGCACCCATTCGCCTGTAATAAAGTCACTGCTGCTGGTACTTACTTCGCTTTTTGACTGATTATCATCCACAGCAAATCGAATGATCCCATCTTTCAGCTCAAGTCCATACCATTTGCCGCTGGTGCCTGCCCCTGTATTTTCTACAAAGGAGCCTTTATGAAGCAAATAAGCCTGGTTTGTTTCTTCTTCCCACTTCAGCCAGAGAGAAATGGAGAAAGCGTTTACATCGAAATTCAGCTGCTCTGCGTGCGGCACCAAAACATGGGTGGCAGTGCCTGCTCCGCTAAAATCAAGGGCATTGCTGCGATGGCCGGCTACCCAGGTGGTATTAGCACCCTCAGCAATTTCGCCATGGTTATCGTAAACGCTCAGATCTTCTACAGCTACACCCCCGGTAGCATTAAAGCCCCAGTAAGCAACCAGCTTGTCCTGGTCCGGCGCCATGGGTTCATAGTGCGTTTGCACAGCCAGGGGGGTACTGTACGCCGACTGTACCGCACCACTTACGACCTGCAAGCGATAATAATATACCTGTCCGGCCTCCAGCGCTTCGTCGACGTAGGTGGTGGTATTACCAGGCAGGGTTGCTATTACAGCATAATTGTCTTCGGTATTCACCGAACGCTCCAGCATAATTTCTCCTGCAGCACCGGCATTGTTTTCCCAGCTTAAAGTGATGCTGCTGGTAGTAACTTCCCCGGCAGTCAGCCCTGTAGGATGCTTTAAAAATTCAGCAGGCTCAGTCTCCAGCAGAGCATTCAGGTATTCTTCCAGGTTGGTATAACCATCCTGATCCAGATCTGCTTTTCCATCTTCGGGGTTCTGAGGATCCAGCCCCTGGGCTAGCTCCCAGCTATCGGGCATCCCATCATGATCGGTATCTTCAGGAGCCGGGGCAGAAAACAGCTCAGGCCATCCGCCTACGGTTTCCTGGGTATCAATGATGCCTTTGCCTGCGCCATAAGCACCGCCATAGGTTACCTCACCTGTAGCGGTTTCTTCTACTATGCGGGCATCTACCGGGTCTCTGAAGGGATAGTTGGCACCGGCCTCGGCCAATACACTTACAAAGGCGGCCTCGGCTGTTTGAGTGGTTACCGGTGCAAAGGGAAATGGCTCATATACCCTGGCTATTGCTTCTTCTTCTGCTGAAAGTCGCTGTACTCCTCCATTCCAGTTATTGGCACTTACCTCCGGGTAGCCCTCAACAAAGTTATCAGCCACATACCATTTGCCCAGTTCGCCATCCAGGGCATAGGCGTCTACAATACGGTACTGCTTTTCACCTCCGCCCGTGGCCGGGCCGGGCTTATAATAGTTGGCTACCATGTTCTGATTGCCTTCTTCACCGCCGTAGGCACTGTTGCCACCCCAGTTAAAAATAACATTGTTTCTAAAATCAACCACCTCTGTCTCTGGTGTGGAGGTATAGCGGGCGCCATTAAAGCGCGGGTTGCGGCTGGAATGGTGCGCCAGCAGGTTGTGGTGAAAAGTTGCACCCATGCCTCCCCAGATACCGCCGTAACCATGCCGGCCTTTGTCATGCACAGATTCAAACAAGCTCTCGCTCAGGATGCACCACTGCATGGTAAAGTTTTCATTGTCATAGAAGCTGCCTACCTCATCGGTACTCCAGCTCATGGAGCAGTGGTCAATGATGAGGTCTTTATTTTCTCTTCCCCAGATGGCATCCAGCTCTCGCGCTAAAATGTCTCCGGGCCTGAAACGGATGTAACGGATGATGACGTTATCAGCATCAACAATTACGCCGCTGCCTTTAATGGCAATACCCTCGCCTGGCGCAGTCTGGCCTGCAATGGTAAGGTTACCATTGCGGATGCGCAGGTCGGTCTCCAGTTGGATGGTGCCCGAAATTTTGAAAACAATGGTTCTGGCACCACTCATTTCCACGCCCTGCCGAAAGCTGCCCGGGCCGGAATCGTTAAGGTTTGTTACTTCGTATACTTCTCCTCCCCGGCCGCCTGATGTAAACCGGCCAAAGCCCTCGGCACCCGGGAATGCCAGTGGCTGTTCCTGTGCATGCACTGCGGAAAAAACAAAGGTGAGCAGGCTTGCAAGCAGAACTATGTTGAAGGGGTAGTTTTTTATCATAACATCACAATTACTATCAAAAAGCGTCGGTTTGGTGCTGTGGGCTTATGTTCAGAGAAATCAATAAATAGGCTAAAGAAGCAGGTAAAATAGAACCAACCACCATTCTACCTGATCTTTAGCCTGTAAAACCTAGTATTCGATATTCAGCCAATTATTTTGGAACCTATCGATTCTCATATCCGCTCCTTTTTAATAGCCAGGATTTTGTTGAATATCTGCCTCATTCAGGTCAATAGCCCGCTGTGGAATGGGACGAAGAATTTTATACGAGCCGTCAGTTCCAAGGAATGGATCTACACCGCTATCGAACCAGGCTTTTATGTCGCGGTTATACAACCTTGTTCTTTCCATTAGTTTTCCGGTACGCTTCAGGTCAAACCAGCGATGGTACTCTCCTGCCAGCTCCCTGGCTCTTTCATCCAGGATAAAATCAATATCCACTTCTGCTGCTGAGATCATCATTTCTTCTTCTGCGCCGGGCTTGGCGGCTCTAACCCGCACGGCATTGATTCTTTCTGCCGCTGTATTAGGATCGCCCATCTGCAAGTAAGCCTCTGCAGCAATCAGGTAGGTTTCTCCCAGCCGGGCCAGGAAAATATCGCGGGTACTGGTGCCATTGCCTGAAAATGCAGAGCTGGGATCGTCGAATTTTTTAATGCCCGGCGACGTGCCATCCAGGGAGTTTGCACCAGCTTCCCAGCCAATAGGATAAGGTCTGATGCGGGTAGCGGCACGATTTTCAGGATCGGCAGCACGCCACTCAGCCGTATCGGCCACGGCCCAGCGGGGCGCAAAATAGGTTGCTACATTCAGGTCGTCCAGCTCATCGTTTTTATCATAGTAGTCATAGTAGCGCTCATACACTTCAATCATGAAGGTAGCTTCAAAACGTGCATCGTTTTCACTGAATGCATCAAACAGGAACATATTAGGCACCAGCGTATTGGAACGATAAGGGTAGCCCTGTACAGCTCCCTCGCCACCCAGGTAAGGGCCGAAGAAAAGGCTTTGCATATGACCATCTTCCCTGGGATCCAGGATAGAAGTAGGAGAATACTGAACAGAAAACAGCACCTCGGAATTATTTTCGTTACCAGGAAAGAAAAGCTCCTCAAAAGAACTCACCAGTGAACCACTGGCAATGGCTGCATCGGCATACTGGGCAGCCTTGGTGTAATCATCAGCAGAGCCATAAGTTTCGTAACCACGCGTAAGGTGCACTTTGGCCAGAAAGTGTTGCACGGCTGCTTTACTTACACGGCCTGGCTCCTCTGCGGCATCGGGCACCAGCGCCAGCGCTTCTTCCATCTCTGTTACAATAAACTGGTATACTTCTGCAGCGGGAGTTCTTTCAAATACTGTAACTACTTCGTTTACCCGCTCGTCTACCAACGCCACGTCTCCGAACTGCTGTACCAGCAGGAAGTAGTAAAAGGCACGGAGAAATTTCATTTCACCCAGGCGCTCGTCCAGCAGATCGGTGGGCGCAGTTATATCATTATAATATATGGCTGTATTAACCCTTTGAATGCCTGCATAGACGTTTGTATAAAATTCTGCTACAGCTTCTTCGCTGGGGCCCAGGTTTCTATACTCGCTGATGCCTTCGGGTTGCTGGTTACGTCCTTCTACGTACAGGTCGGTTCCGGCTGCAAATACCCAGGGTTCTTCGCCATATACATCCCGCAGGGAGGCATAGGCTGTATTTACCAGACTTTCGTAGCCTTCTTCCGTAACATAAAATTCTTCGGCCACCACATCTGACTGGTTTACTTCGTCCAGATAATCGTTACAGCCTGCTGCCAGCAGCAGCACAAAAATCGATAAGAATATTGTTGATTTATTTTTCATGTTGCTTATTGATTTAGAATCTGGCATTAACCCCAAGCTGATAAGTGATAAAGCTATTTCCTGAATTGTTCAGACTTTTGTCAGCCCATTCAGGATCAAACCCATCGTATTTGGTGAACACAAAAGGATTGAGCACATTCAGATAGATGCGCAGGTTTTGCATTTTTACCCTTTCTATGGCTGCACTGGAAAAAGTGTAGCCCAGGGAAATATTCTGCACTTTCACGAAAGAGGCATCTTTGTAGTAGCCTACTCCGTTATTGCGCCAGTACACGCCTACATTGTTTGGCTGCGGGTATTCGTTTGAGGCACGCTCGTGGGTTACTTCATTGGCCGGCATATAGTAATTGGTGTTCAGCTTGGCGCGGCCCCGGTCGTGGTATGCAGTAAACTCTGCGTGGAAAGGACTGTATACCTGCACTCCCTGGCGGGTAAACAACGAAGCTGAAAGATCAAATTGTTTTACATTCAGAGTGGTAGAAAAACCACCCGTCCAGTCTGGAAAGGGAGAACCCAGAACTCTTCTGTCATCACCGGTGATTACTTCATCGCCATTTACATCTACAACTCTTGCCTGGCCGGGAGACTGCCCATACAGCAGCGCAAGATCTCTTTCCTCTTCCTGCCAGATACCATCAAACTGGTAGTTATAGTTTACTTGTATAGGCTCCCCTACAAACCATGCATAATCTTCTTCTTCTGAGATCTCCTGGGTCACTGAACCACCATAGAGCTCTACAATCTTATTCACGTTTCTGGCGAAGTTAAAGGTAGTGGTCCAGCTGATATCCTTGGTCTGGATGTTGAAAGTACGCAGCGATAGCTCTATACCCTTATTGCTTGCAGAGCCTACATTATCCCTAAGGGTTCCGGAGCCGGTCTCCAGTGGCAATTGCCGTGTCAGCAATAAGCCACTTGAAAGCTTGTCATATACATCTACACTACCGGTAATACGTCCATTGGCAATACCATAGTCTAAACCAAAGTTTAACTCCCGGGTTCTTTCCCAGGTTAGGGCCGGGTTCACAATACCTGCCGGCGGAAACCCTATTACGTTACGGTCACCAAAGCTGTACAAAACACCTTCGCCTGCCCGGGCTAAAGTTTCATAATTATTAATATTGTTGTTACCAGTATAACCATAGCTCAGGCGCACTTTCAAGTCTGATAAAAAGCCTACGTTTTGCATGAAGTTTTCTTCAATAATACGCCAGCCAATTGCTGCAGAAGGAAAATAAGACCATTTATGTCCCTCGCCCAGGAGAGAAGAACCATCCCAACGGGCAGAAAGCGTAAGCAGGTAGCGATCATTAAAGGAGTAATTCACCCGTCCCATATAAGAGATCAGCGATCGCTGCCAGAAGTTGCTGCCTACTTCCTGAACATTGCCCGGACCAGCAGAACCCAGGTTGTAGTAAAGTGAATTAAAAGGAAGGTTCAGCACATCGATGAACTCACTTTCACCACGGTCATATTGCATGCTGTAAAGACCTGTGAAGGTAACATCATGGCGGTCGAACTGCTTATTGGCTGTTACCATATTATCCCAGATGTAGGAGAAAGACTCTTCCGTATCTCTTCTGCCTGCGGGAGCAGCACCCTGTCTGTTTTCGGTTAAAGAACCCCAGTAACGGCCTCTTCTTTCAAATTCAACCTCTGGAGAAAAGGTAGTTCTGATATGCAGCCAGTCCAGGGGGGAGTACTGAAGAAAGATGTTACCCACCCCATACATACGGCGAGTGTTATCTTCGGAGTTGGCCATGTCCAGCAGCGGGTTTACCGAGCTGGTAAAGCCTATGCCGTCGTACTTGGCCGGCTGAAAGAGCAGCTCACCGGTAGAATCATAGGGAGTAACCAGCGGCGACATACGGTAGGCATTGACTACGGCATTCTGGCTGCCTCGCTCCAGATCAGTCATGGAGAAGTTAAAGTTGGTGCCTGCTTCCCAGCGATCGCTGATCTTATGGGTAACACTCGCTTTGAAATTATAGCGGTTAAACCACTCCTTCATCAGGTTTCCTTCTTCTTCCTGATAGCCTGCGCCAATAAGGTAATTTAAATTTTCTTTGCTGGTACCGGAAATGGTCAGCCAGTGGTTTTGCTGCGTACCGGTCTGCAGGAAGGCGCTCTGCCAGTCGTAATAATCTCTGCGGGCCAGGCGCTCACGCAGCAGTGGGCTACTGTTAACACCACCCACCGTGGCATCATACGGTCTGCCGGCTTCCATCTCGCCAGAGATATAAGTATTCTGGCGGTATTCCCACCATTCATCGCCCGTCATAAAATCAGGCATGCGTGTATTTTGGCGCACCCCGTAATAACCTTCGTAAGAAATGGCAGTACCGGAAACGTTCGCGCCACTTTTGGTAGAAACTATTACTACACCATTAGAACCACGGGATCCATAGATAGCCGTAGAGGAAGCATCCTTCAGGATGTTCATGCTTTCGATGTCCTGCGGGTTCAGGAAATTAATATCATCTACAATAATACCATCTACCACAAAGAGCGGGTTACCGCCTTCCATAGAGTTTTGACCCCGGATCTGGATCTCGAACCCGGCACCCGCACGGCCCGATCCGGCAGAAATATCTACGCCGGCTACCTGTCCCTGCACGGCCTGCAGTGGGTTTACGGTACCCCGTTCGGCAATTTTAGCCCCTTCAATATCTCCTACAGCACCGGTTAAGTCACTTTTTTTCTGTGTACCATAACCTACCACCACTACTTCTTCCAGGGTTTCCATGTCTGGCTCAAGCACCACATCTATGTTACTTTTATTACCAACTACTACCTCTTGCGTTATGAAGCCTATAAAAGAAAATACTAACACAGAACTCTCAGAGGGTACTTCAAGTGTGTAATTGCCATCCATGTCTGTAACAGCACCTGTAGTAGTGTCTTTTACCCGAATCGCCACACCGGGTAATCCCATGCCATCCTCGGCAGAGGTAACCGTTCCACTGACTGTGATGGCCAGGGGTGCCTGGGCAACGCGCTTAGTTTCAGGCTTGTTTTCAGTTGTACCTGCAGCGTAAAGATTTACAGCATGTAGTTCTGTTTTAGGATTAGGAATCGATTTCTGCATACCAACAAGTTCCGCTGGACCAGCCTGGGCATATGCTCCTCCTGCGCCCGGAGCAAAACAAGTAAGCGACATCAAAAGACCCCCGCAAAAAAATTGGGGCAGGAGCCTGGGTACTGTTTTCCTTGTTTTAAAATTCATCTGATATAATTTTTTGTGCGTAGATGATATCTTCTTAATAAAAGTATTTCTCCTCTTTCAGTCAGGTGGCGCCGCAGACTTGCCAGGCACCGAATTCACAAATCTTTGATCAATGCTACCCCGCTACGCTGAAAAAATGCTTCCGGGGAAAAGACCTGCATGCTCGCTGGCCGGATTTTTTGCATCAAAGAAACTATTTTTCAACACTTCTTCGTGCAATCGATTGCATTTTAAAATAATTTTACTCGATATCCAATTCAAAAGCACAAAATTTTTCTTTTTTTTAAAATTTAATAGCGTAATCGTGGGATTAACCCATATTTTATATTTTATTAGCAGTGGTAAACAGGCATAACCCATTTTTTGCCATACCTCTATACCTCAAATAATGGCGTAGTATTGCGCAATCGATTACATGAAATTGAGAAACAGATGAGTAAGAGCATGCATTTTTCAGTACGACACGCGACCCACCCCAACGACAGCAAAACCTATGATACAGCCAAGCTGCGGGAAGCTTTTTTAATTGATACCCTGTTTCAAGAAGACAGTATTCAGGGCGTTTATACGCTGCACGACCGGCTGATTGTAGGCGGGGCACAACCGGTAACCCAGCCACTGCAGCTGGAAAGTTTTCCCACCCTGCGTTCCGAAAACTTCCTGGACAGAAGAGAACTGGGCATCATTAATATAGGAACCAGTAGCACTGTAACTGTAGATGGCCAGACTTTTACCCTGAAGAATAAAGAAGCCTTATATGTAGGGAAGGGTGTTAAAGCGGTTGTCTTTCATCCGGCTCCCTCCGGAGGGGCCTACTTTTATTTCAACTCCGCACCAGCCCACCAGGCATATCCTACTAAAAAGGTGTCGCTGGAGGAAGCTGAAACGGTTGAGCTGGGTTCGGTAGAAAACTCCAACAAACGTATTATTCGCAAAGTGCTGATCAATGCAGTAGTAGAGACCTGCCAGCTGCAAATGGGCATAACCGAACTACAGCCGGGCAGCGTATGGAATACCATGCCTGCCCATACCCATGACAGAAGAATGGAAGCATACCTTTATTTCGATTTACCGGAAGACCAGGTGGTGTGCCACTTTATGGGTGAACCAAATGAAACGCGGCACCTTTTTGTGAAGAACCGGCAGGCGGTAATCTCGCCTCCCTGGTCAATCCACAGTGGCGCAGGTACTGCCAGCTATACTTTTATCTGGGGCATGGCCGGCGAGAACCTGGACTATAACGATATGGACAAAGTTGCACCTGCTGATTTACGCTAAACACTATGGACCTACTTTTTAACCTGACAGGAAAAGTTGCCCTGGTAACAGGCGCCACCCATGGTCTTGGTATGGCTATGGCCAAAGCACTTGGCAAAGCGGGGGCCAGCGTGGTAATAAATGGCAACACACCTGCTAAAATGGATAAAGCGCTGGAGGACTATAAAAGCGAAGGCTTAAACGTGCGCGGATTTCTTTTTGATGTAACCAATGAAACGCAGGTTAAAGAAGCTGTTGCACAAATTGAGCAGGAAGTAGGACCTATTAATATTCTGGTAAACAATGCCGGCATGATCAGGCGTGTACCGGCGCTGGAGATGGAGGTAGAAGAATTTCGTAAGGTAGTAGATGTAGACCTTACCGGCCCTTTTATTATGTCGAAACAGGTAGCCCGTAATATGGTAGCACGCAGGCAGGGCAAAATCATTAACATTTGCTCCATGATGAGTGAGCTGGGCAGAGATACAGTATCGGCATATGCTGCTGCCAAGGGAGGCCTGAAAATGCTTACCCGCAACCTGGCTACCGAATGGGCTAAATATAATATTCAGGTGAATGGCATTGGTCCCGGATACTTTGCTACCGACCAGACTGCCCCCATACGGGTGGCCGGCCATCCTTTTCATGAATTTATCATAAACCGCACCCCTGCCGGCCGCTGGGGCGATCCGGATGATCTGGCTGGTGCGGCAATATTTCTGGCCAGTAAAGCCAGTGACTTTGTAAACGGGCAGATACTGTATGTAGATGGTGGTATTTTAGCCACTATTGGCAAGCCCAGTAACGAATGACAGTATAATATATTAGGTTTGTCCTTCGGGCACTTAAATTATTTGTATGGCAGAGAACGGTAAAACAACGATTCACGATATAGCCGAGAAGCTTGGCATTACAGCCTCTACTGTATCGCGAGCACTTAACAATAATCCAAGAATTAGCGAAGCAACCCGCAAAGCGGTACAAAAGGCTGCGAAACAACTTAATTACCAACCCAATAATATTGCAGCTGCCCTGCGCCATGGCCGGAGTCACCTGATCGGCGTAATTGTACCTACAGCAGACAGAACCTTTTTCTACTCTGTTGTGCGGGGCATAGAAGAAATAGCCAATAGCCTTGGGTACAAGGTGATCATCTGCCAATCTTACGACAATTACGAAAAAGAAGTGCAAACCATTGATGCGCTCCTGAGTGCGCGGGTAGACGGCATCATTGCTTCCATCGGTAAAAATACGGAAGACTTTGCCCATTTTAGACGGGTGCAGGAAAAAGGGCTGCCCCTCGTACTCTTTGACCGCACAACGGATGAGATAGAAGTAAGCCAGGTAATGATTGACGATTACCAGGGCGCCTATAAAGTAGTAGAGCACCTGATCCAGCAAGGCTGCCGGCGTATTGCCCACTTTACCAGCCCTGTAAGAATCAGCATTTACAAAGAGCGCCTGCGTGGCTATACCGATGCCTTAAAAAATAATGGGATTGCTTTTGATGAAAACCTGGTGGTGGCAAGCAATTTACAGTTGGAAGACGGACGCAGCAGCATGGAAAAGCTGCTGAAGCTAAAAAAGTTACCTGATGCCATTTTCTCTGCCTCCGATTACGGTGCAATGGGAGCCATGCAGGTGCTAAAAGAACGCAATATAAAAATACCGCAGGAGATTGCCCTGGCAGGTTTTAGTAATGAACCCTTCACTTCTTTTACTGATCCTACCCTTACCACGGTAGACCAGTTCAGCATTCAGATGGGTAGCATCACGGCCGAGCTTTTCTTTGATGAGCTCAAGGCTAAAGGTAAAAAGCCCATGCATCAAAAAACGGTCTTGAAGCCTGAATTGATTGTAAGGCAGTCATCTCAGAAACTTGGTAATGTTAAAGCAAAAACAAAAAATGGCCTTGCTATCATAACCTCCTAGGCTGTTTTTAGCGAAAGTAGCAAACGATTGCACCTGCCCTTTAACCAACCTGCTGCCCGGGGTGCTACTGTAAAACATAGGATGAGCTGCCCTTAACACAGGTAAGCACTTTTTTAAACCTAAAACATGAACAAATGAAACCTTTGAACCGAGAGACAAGCCAGGTAACAGCAAAGCGGCCGGTTAAGGTAGTGCAGTTTGGCGAAGGAAATTTTCTCAGGGGATTCGTAAACTGGATGATCGATATTCTGAATGAAAAGACCAACTTCAACGGCGACGTAGTAGTAGTACAGCCCATTGAGCAGGGCATGGTAAACATGCTGAACGACCAGGACGGTCTCTACCACGTGCTGTTAAATGGCATACAGGGCGGCAAGGCTACCCGGGAAAAGAGACTGATCAGTTGTATCGCTCAAGGGCTGAACCCATACCTGGATTACGAATCCTATCTGCAGCTGGGAGAAAATCCTGAACTGCAGTTTATTATCTCCAACACCACAGAAGCGGGTATTACCTTTGATGAAAAAGACACGAATGCCAATACGCTGCCGGCCAGCTTTCCGGGCAAAGTAACCGCCCTGCTCTATCGCCGCTATCAGCATTTTAAGGGCGCTGCAGACAAAGCCCTCACCATTATACCCTGCGAACTTATCGAGAAAAACGGTGATGCGCTGCGGGAGGCAATTTTAAAATATGCAGCTTTCTGGCAATTACCGGCAGCCTTTACACAGTGGATAGCACAGCACACAATTTTTTGTAATACGCTGGTAGACCGCATCGTACCTGGTTATCCCCGGGATACCATCAAGGAAATTCAGCAGGAGCTGGGCTACGAAGATAAGCTGGTGGTGATGGCAGAACCTTTTCACCTCTGGGTAATAGAAGGCCCGGCGGCTTTAAAAGCTAAATTCCCGGCCGAAGCAGCAGGGCTGCAGGTAAAGTTTGTCGATGACCAAACCCCCTATCGCACCCGCAAAGTACGCATTCTCAATGGTGCCCACACTGCCCTTGTGCCTGTGGCCTATCTGCTGGGTTTGCGCACGGTTCGGGAAGCTGTAGAACACAAAGTAGCTGGTGATTTTATCAAAGAAGCCATTTACGAAGAAATCATCCCTACCCTGGACCTGCCGCGGGAAGAGCTGGAGCAATTTGCTGGCGATGTGGTAGAACGCTTTCAGAATCCCTTTATTCATCACGAGCTTATTTCCATTGCACTGAATTCAGTATCGAAGTATAAAGTGCGGGTGCTGCCTTCAGTGCTAGCCTATAAACAACGCACCGGTAAGCTGCCCCAGCGGCTGCTCAGGTCCCTGGCAGCCCTTATTCTCTTCTACCGAGGCGAATGGCAGGGCGAGCCTATCAAGCTAAATGATTCTGCAGAAGTGCTGCAGTTCTTCAGCAATGCCTGGAAACAGCAAAAACCTGCCGATGTAGTCGCCGGTGTGCTGGCCAACACCCATTTCTGGGGTATGGATCTAACACAGATCGAAGGTTTGCAGGAAGTAGTCACGCAGCAGCTTATGCAGCTCCTGAACACAGAAACGGTAACACCAGTAAAAGCCTCTGAAAATGCTTAAAAGCGCAGATATAAATCAAAAAACAACGGCTAACACCAGCCCTGGAAAAGGGATCTCCTTTCTGGACGATAATTTTTTGCTCGAAACCAGCACCGCGCAGCGCCTCTACCATGAGCATGCCCGGGACTTGCCCATCATCGATTACCACTGCCACCTGCCGCCCGAAGATATTGCCAGCGACAGAAAATTTGCCAACCTGACCAAAATATGGCTGGAGGGCGACCATTATAAATGGCGGGCCATGCGCACCAACGGTATTTCCGAACGCTACTGCACCGGCGACGCCCCAGACTGGGAAAAATTTGAAAAGTGGGCCCAGACGGTTCCTTATACCATGCGCAATCCGCTCTATCACTGGACACACCTGGAGCTACAGCGCTATTTTGGTATTAACAAGATCCTGAAACCTGCAACTGCCCGCGAGATTTACGATGCCTGCACTGCCATGCTACAGCAGGATGATTACAGTGTGCGCAACATCCTGCGCAAAATGGGGGTAGAAGTTATCTGCACCACCGACGATCCCATCGATAGCCTGGAGCACCATCAAAAGATCAAAGCCGACGGTTTTGAAATAAAAGTACTGCCAGCTTTCCGGGCCGATAAGGTAGTTGCCATCGACAGCACTCAAACTTTTCTGCCTTACCTGCAGCAGCTGGAAGCAGCCTCTGGTGTCTCTATTGGCAGCTATCGGCAGCTGCTCGATGCTTTAAAGCAGCGGCACGATTTCTTTCACGAACAGGGCTGCCGCCTCTCCGACCATGGTCTGGAAACAGTTTATGCTGAAGACTATACTGAAGATGAAATTAACCGCATCTTTGGTAAGGCACTTAAAAAAGAGGCTTTAAGCAAAGAAGAAGTGCTCAAGTATAAGTCTGCCATGCTTATGGAGCTGGCGCTGCTGGACCACAGCCGGGGCTGGACGCAGCAGTTTCACCTGGGTGCCCTCCGCAACAACAATGCCCGCATGCTGCGGGAGCTCGGCGCCGATACCGGGTTTGACTCCATTGGCGATTTTGATATAGCACGCCCCCTTTCTAAGTTCATGGGCAGACTGGACAACAGCAACCAGCTCGCCAAAACCATTCTCTACAACCTGAACCCCAGCCAAAATGAGTTGTATGCCACAATGGTTGGCAATTTCAATGACGGCAGTACGCCCGGTAAGATCCAGTATGGCTCTGCCTGGTGGTTCCTGGACCAGAAGGATGGTATGGAAAAACAAATGAATGCGCTTTCTAACATGGGCTTACTAAGCCGTTTCGTGGGTATGATTACTGATTCCCGAAGCTTTCTGTCCTATCCGCGGCATGAGTATTTTAGAAGAATATTGTGCAACTTAATCGGCAATGATGTAGAAAGCGGACAGCTACCGGCCAGTGAGATGGAATGGATTGGCCAAATGGTAGAGAATATCTGCTACAACAATGCAAAAGCCTACTTTAAGTTTTAAGTATGGAACATAAGGTTATCACCTTTGGCGAGATTATGCTGCGGCTCTCTACGCCGGGCCATACCCGGGTGGTGCAGTCTACGCATTTCGAGGCCACTTATGGTGGCGGCGAGGCCAATGTTGCGATTTCACTTGCACAGATGGGCATACAGGCCGCACACATCACCCGCTTTCCGGATAATGAGCTGGGCAAAGCCGCGGCCAGCCTGCTGCGCAAATGGGGCGTAGATACCCGCCATATTCTTTACGGCGGCGACCGCCTGGGCATTTATTTCCTGGAAACCGGCGCCAGCGTTCGGGCCAGTAAGGTAATATACGACCGCGCTCATTCTGCATTTGCCGACCTGGAACCTGAAATGCTGGATTGGGATCAGATTTTCGAGGGCGCTGGCTGGTTTCACTGGACAGGTATTAGCCCTGCTATATCTGCCGGGGCTGCCGCCTGCTGTAAAAAAGCCATTGCGGTAGCCAATGAAAAGGGAATTACCGTATCGGCAGACATAAACTACCGCAAAAATCTCTGGCAATGGGGCAAGTCGGTTCAGGAAATTATGCCTGAGCTGATTGCAGGCTGCGACCTGATTGTAGCGGGTAAGGGCGATGCAAAAGATATTCTTAACATCCGCCCAAATGATGGCGATAATGACCCTGAGGTTTCCGTTGCCGGGCAGATTATGGCGCAATTCCCCAGGATAAAAAAGATTGTTAACACCAGCCGGGGGTCTATAAGTGCCTCACATAATACATTATCCGGCAACCTCTACAACGGCAAGCACATGCTGCACACGCAAACCTATGAGATTAACCCTATTGTAGATCGTATTGGCGGTGGCGATGCCTTCATTGCCGGTCTTATCAGGGGGCTGCTGGTGTATGAGGATGACCAAAAGGCCCTTGATTTTGGCGTGGCGGCTTCTGTACTGAAGCACTGCATTGAAGGCGATGCCAACCTGGCCACTGTGGCTGAAGTAGAATCGCTCCTGAGTGGCAATACCTCAGGAAAGCTTGTAAGGTAGTAGCGGATATTAAGGACACAATAGTGCATGGAAATAAGCCTGCAAAAGCTCATAGAGATGAACAGCATATTTCAGTCCTTAGGACTTGGTACTCCCGGGCCTTTTGACTTTAATACCAGCCTAAGCAGGCACAGGAACAAAGAAAGCATATAGCACATTAACGCAATGGCAAAATTTAGTAGAATAGCGGTAACACTTAAAATGGCCGAGACTGGTATGGTACCAGTATTTTATCATGCCGACCTGGAGGTGTGCAAAGCAGTGCTTGGCGCCTGCTATCAGGGAGGCGTACGGGTTTTTGAGTTTACCAACAGAGGTGATTTTGCCCACGAGATCTTTGGTCAGCTGGTGAAGCACGCCAGGAGTGCTTATCCTGAAATGATGATGGGCGCCGGTTCAATAGTAGACGCCGCTACGGCAGCTTTGTACATGCAGCTTGGGGCCGATTTTATTGTTTCGCCAGTTCTAAATCCGGAGGTCGCTAAAACCTGCAATCGCCGTAAAGTACTCTGGTCGCCTGGCTGCGCAACGCTTTCGGAGATTTCTCTGGCAGAAGAACTGGGCGCAGAAGTAGTAAAGATCTTCCCGGCCAAGCAGGTAGGCGGTCCGGACTTTGTAGCTGCTGTAAAAGGCCCCTGCCCCTGGAGCAGCATCATGCCTACGGGTGGTGTAGAGCCCAAAGAAGAAAACCTCAGGGCCTGGTTTGGTGCTGGCGTTCATTGCGTAGGCATGGGCTCACAGCTCATCAGCAAAGAAATTATTGCCGCAAACGATTATGAGAAGTTGGAGCAACAAACCCGCGCTGCTCTGGAAATGATCAAAACCATTAGGAACAAATGATTCAGCACCCGATAAAAATTAAATGGTTTCAGGACCAGCGCCTACGCCAGCTCTTCAGCTGTCTTGGTGCCTGCCTGCTACTGTTACCCTTCTCCTCCTGCAAAGAAGCTACAGAAGGCACACAAATAAAGCTGGCGCATTCTCTGGATACCCAGCACCCGGTACACTTTGCCATGCTGCACATGGCCGAGAAGGTAAAAGAAAAATCGGGTGGCAAGCTTACGCTGGAGATTTACCCCAATGCGCAGCTAGGGAGCGAGCGGGAGGCGGTAGAGCTTTTACAGATTGGCAGCCTGGGCATGACAAAAATTTCTGCCGCCGTTATGGAAAGTTTTTCTCCCAATTATAAGGTGCTCAGCCTCCCCTATATCTTCAAAGACAAAGACCATTATTACCGGGTACTGGATGGCAGCATTGGTAAGGATCTGCTGGCAGAAGGAGAAAAATACTGGTTGCGCGGCCTCTGCTTTTATGATGCCGGCAGCCGTAGCTTCTACTCAGTCAATAAGCCTATAGACGACCCTAAAGACCTGAAAAGCATGAAAATAAGGGTGCAGGATAGCCCAACGGCGGTAAGCATGGTAAATATGCTGGGTGGCACGGCCACACCTATCTCATGGGGCGAGCTCTATACCGCGCTGCAGCAGGGGGTAGTAGATGGTGCAGAGAACAATCCTCCGAGCTTTTACCTTTCACGGCATTATGAAGTATGCAAATATTACAGCCTGAACGAGCACACCATGGTTCCGGATGTACTACTCATCAGCACCATTGTCTGGGAAAGGTTAACGGAGCAGGAGCAACAATGGCTTCAGGCCGCTGTGGATGAATCTTTGGTGGTGCAAAGAAAGCTTTGGCATGAGGCAGAGGTAGAGGCGCTGGAGGCGGTAAAAGAAGCAGGGGTAATTGTGAATACGCCCGACAAAGAATCTTTCTCCAATCTGGTAGAACCCATGTATGAGACCTACAAAAATGAACCGGAAGTATATTCACTCATAAAGCGTATACTGGCAGCTGAGGAAAATCCACAAGCGCCAAGCCTCTCAACCAACACGCCTGCGAACCAATGAATTTGAGAAAAAGTGTAGATAACGTGCTGTTCTGGATACTGGTAATCTTAATGGCCATCATTACCATAAACGTACTCTGGCAGGTAGCCTCCCGCTATCTCGTCCGTTCTCCCAGTAATTTTACTGATGAAGTGGCCCGTTATATGCTTATCTGGATAAGCCTACTGGGTGCCAGTTATGTAACCGGCAAAAAACTGCATCTGGCCATCGATATTCTTCCGGCCAGGCTACAGGGGGTAAAGCAACGTCGCCTGAATGTGTTCATCAACCTGGTGGTTGCCATTTTTGCCTTTTTTGTAATGGTTTGGGGTGGTGTTAAGCTGGTATACATTACCCTAGTGCTTGGGCAAATCTCTCCTGCGCTCGGCCTTCCGCTAGGCTATGTCTATAGTGTACTGCCCTTAAGTGGCCTCATCATCATATATTACAGCATCGCAAACCTTTACGAAAGAGGAGAAGAGCCAGAAGTGGTAGGAAAAGAAATGTTTTAAAGCATCGCTAATCGCGCTAAAGATATCTGACTAACCCATACATTTTAAAAGCTGTGGGTGCCGTGAAAAAAAAATTGCCCTATGGAAATCCTGGTCCTTGTCCTAAGCTTTGTCATTTTATTATCCCTGGGCGTGCCCATTGCTTTCTCCATTGGCATCTCGGCGCTGCTGACCATGCTGGTAAGCATCCCCCCTGAACCTGCGTTTACGACCCTGGCACAACGGATGGCCACGGGTTTAGACAGCTTTGCACTGCTGGCCATTCCTTTTTTTATTCTGGCAGGCCAGCTGATGAACCGCGGGGGCATTGCGAGCCGCCTCATTGACTTTGCCAAAGGCCTGGTGGGAACCCTGCCCGGTGGCCTAGCTTATGTAAACATTCTGGCCTGTATGCTTTTTGGGGCTATCTCTGGTTCTGCTGTGGCAGCAGCTTCTGCCATTGGCGGCATCATGAACCCACGCATGGTGAAGGAGGGTTATTCCAGGCCTTTTAGTGCAGCTGTTAACATTACTTCTGCCACCACAGGCATGATTATTCCTCCCAGCAATATCCTCATCGTTTACTCATTGGCCAGCGGGGGTGTATCTATTGCCGCTTTGTTTATTGCCGGCTATGTACCGGGCCTGTTAGTGGGCCTGATGCTTATGCTGGTGGCCGGTTTCATTGCCTGGAAGAAAAAATACCCTGTTGGAGACCGGGTGGGGCTGACTGAAATATTCAAAAAGTTTCTCGACGCACTGCCCAGCCTGTTGCTCCTTTTTATTGTAATTGGTGGTATTGTAGCAGGTATTTTCACTGCCACCGAGGCTTCTGCCATAGCTGTACTCTACACGCTGGTATTGTCCATGGCGATTTACCGGCAGGTAAAAGTAAAGGATCTTCCCGATATCCTCATCCAAACCGTTATTACTACCTCCATTGTAATGCTGCTCATTGGCACGTCCATGGGCATGTCATGGGTAATGTCTTTCGAAAATATACCGCAGGGAGTGAGCGAGGCCCTTTTAAACATCAGCAGCAATAAAGTTGTGGTGCTTATTATCATCAATCTTATCCTGCTGTTTGTGGGCATCTTCATGGACATGACCCCGGCAGTACTCATCTTCACCCCTATTTTTTTACCAGTGGTAACCAAACTGGGTGTCGATCCAACCCATTTCGGCATCATGATGGTGCTTAACCTGTGTATTGGACTTTGTACACCACCGGTAGGCTCGGTTTTATTTGTAGGCTGTGGGGTCGC
>JASLAE010000072.1 GCA_030147305.1 Cesiribacter sp. | reverse complement strand
AGCACCTAAAGGAGAAGGGTTCCCAGCAATTACTGGAACGGGAGACAGCAGATTTAGTGGTGGTGTAGCTGCTAATGGCTTCTGTAATAGGTCTGGTAATGTCAACAAGCCTGGTTTGGTGAGAAAGAAAAAAATTGGTGCAGGCAGAAAAACATTTAGCTGTTAAATATACTTTTGAAAGGCTTTCGGGCAATAAAAAAGGCCTTAGCAATAAACGCTAAGGCCTTTTTATGTCCAGGATGTTTGGCAGTGTGGTATGTTCCGGCAGTTAGTTTTACTCCACCAGCTTTCCTTCTACAAAGTACATGTCTATTTCTCCTTTGTTTTTGGCCTTTATTTTACCTCGGTAAACACAGCTAAAATGGTTCTGCACCAGAGAATAGGTGGATGTTGATATGTTGAGCCTGCCGACTTCCCCACAGGACTCCAGCCGGCTGGCAACATTCACGGCATCACCCCAAATATCATAGACAAACTTTTTCCTGCCCACAACACCGGCTACTACAGGTCCAGTATGGATGCCAGCCCTGATTTGCCAGGGCGAAAGTCCTCTGGCAAGCTGGTTGATGTTAAGTTGCTGTATATATTGCAGAATCTCTAAACCGGCTTGCACCACATCTGTGGCATGTGTTTCTGTCTTTGCTGGTAAGCCTCCGGCACACATATACGCATCACCAATGGTCTTGATCTTTTCTAGCCGGTACTTTTCAACGATGGTGTCGAAGGCTATAAAGCAGTTGTTCAGCTCATTGACGAGCTCTTGTGGACTTAGACTTTCTGCGATTGATGTAAAATCAACAAAATCAGTAAACAGCACAGTAGCAGACTCATAAAAATGAGGTGTAGCAAATCCTTTTTCTTTTAGCTCCCGGGCAGTTTCAGAGGGCAGAATGTTTAGCAGTAACTTTTCAATTTCTACTTTTTGCATATTTACTTCCCGGGTACGGGCCTCTACTTTTTGCTCAAGGTCCTCATTGGCTTCCTTAAGTTCAAAGAGGAGCTTTTTATTCGTTCTGCGTAAGCGAAAAGCTTCAAGGGCATTGTCAATGGTGATCTTGAGTTCTTCTTTTTCCCAGGGCTTGGTGATATAGCGATATACCTTGCCCGTATTGATTGCTTCGATAATGGCTTCCATATCGCTATATCCGGTAAGAATCATCCGGATTGTCTCCAGATCGTCCGGTAGGTTTTGCAAAAACTGTACGCCCGTCATGCCTGGCATGCGTTGGTCAGTGATGACCAGGGAAATGTCATTTGCACGAATAATACCCATTCCCTCTTCGCCTGAAAGGGCAGTATATACCTTATAGTGACGCCGAAAGGCAGCTTTGAACACCAGCAAATTACCCTCTTCATCATCGATGTATAGAACGCTGGGTTTCTCCAGAATTTCCTCGGTTGAAACTTCAGGACGATCTATGACTAAATTTTCCATAGTATGTACGTTATAACTTTCTTAATCCTCAATGCAGCCATAAGGCTTGCTACGCCTGTACTAAGTTACTTTTTACTAAAGCCTGGTTTTCGTTCTCTGATAGGTTCAGGGGCAGATACAGGATAAAGGTAGTGCCCACACCAGATTTGCTATCTACCTCAATTTTCCCCTGATGCTTTTCTATGATGCCGTAGGTAATTGATAAGCCCAGGCCAGTGCCATCTCCCACGCCTTTGGTCGTATAGAAAGGCTCAAAAATGCGCTTCTTCACTTCTTCGCTCATGCCTACACCCGTGTCTTTAATGCTGATTACAGCCCTACCTGCCTTGGTGCTGGTTTGGATATGGATGGTGCCTTCACCTGGCATGGCCTGAATTGCATTGCTCAAAATGTTCATAAACACCTGGTTTAGCTGACCCGGATAACAGTTGAAGGGAGCAAGCTCACCATACTGCTTCATTACCTTGATATTGTTGTCTTTGAGCTGGCTGTTGAGAATGACCAGGGTGGAATCTATTCCTTCGTGGATATCGGCATTCTTCAGGCTGCTTTCGTCCAGACGCGTAAAATTTCGAAGGCTTTTTACTATTTCAGTGGTACGTACTGCCCCGTTTTTAATGGTCTTGAAGAGATTTTCCGATTCTTCAATCAATTCTTCAACTTCTACCTCAGCCCTGAGCCGCTGCAACTGCCTGAGCTGCGTGCAATTATCACCGTCAGGTTTAAGGGCAAAATACTGCTGTGCTACGCCCATGATATCTTTAAAATTGGTTCGCAGTGAATCAATACCCGCCGAAACAAAATTGATAGGATTGTTAATTTCGTGTGCCACACCCGCGGTGAGTTGCCCAAGTGAGGCCATTTTTTCAGATTGAACCAGTTGCGCCTGGGCATCTACAAGATTCAGGTAGGTTTCTTCCAGGTGGTCGCGCTGTGCCGCCATCTCCTCCTTTTGCTCATTGATCTCCCTATTTTTGAGGGTGAGCAAATGGTTCGCCGCTGCCTTGTTCTTGTAGTTGAGGAAAAGAACAAATGCAAAAGCCAGGATAAACAGCAAGCCTACGAGCAGCGCATTCCGCACCAGCGCCTGCTGCTTTAATGCGGATTTCTGCAGTTCCCTGTCCTTGGTGAGCAGGTCAATCTGCGCCTGTTTTTTCTCACTTTCGTAATTGGCCTGCAGGTTTACAATCTTCTGATTGGTCTCTGTGTTGAAGAGCTGGTCTTTTACGGCCAATAGCCTGGATTGATAGGCAAAGGCCTCTTCCCACTTGCCCAGGCTCTGGTACGTGGCAGCCAGCCCTGCATAGGCATCTTTTAACTCATGCTGCGCTTCCAGTTCTTCTGCATAGGCTTTTGCCTGCAGATAGTTCTCCAGGGCAAAGCCAGGGTTGCCCTGCAGGTTGAGTATGCTACCAATGCCAATGAGCGACTGGGCAACTTCCAGTTTGGCAGAGAATGCCTTTGCCGTAGCCAGGGCTTGCTGGTGGTAAGTCAGGGCCTGGCCCAACGCTTCCTGCTTCAGGTATACCTTGGCAATATTGTTCTGGGCATAGGCAACTTTGTCTAATTTATTGGCTTTCTGCAGCCTTTCAATTGCCTCGCGGAAATAGGTGAGCGCCTTTTCATGCTCATTTCTGCTGGCATAAATTTCTCCTATGTTGATGGACACTATACCCATGGCCGCATCATCATCAAGGGCCTTGCTGAGGGGAAGAGCCTTCAGGTAATATTCCAGGGCTTTATGATGGGTAGCAGGATTGTTGAAATACACAGCGCCTATGTTCATCAGGGCAGTGGCAATCCGTAAGCGGTCATTGATAACTTCTGCTACTTTTAGTGATTCAAGGTAGTACTCAATTGCCCGGGCATCCCAGCCCTGGGTAAAGTAAATGGCGCCTATGTTATTGAGCATATTGCTTTCGCCTACCTTATCGTCAATCTCCTGGAAAGCTTCCAGGGATTGCTGCCAATAGGTCAGTACTTCAGGATACTTACCGTCCATATAGTAGGCCAGTCCTTTATTTTTCAGCGCATAGGCAACACCTTTGGTATGGTTGTGCAGGCGAAACTGCTGAATGGCCTTTTCGGCATAACTGATGGCCTTATCAGCCTCCGTACCGATGTAGGCCTTGCTGATATCCAGCAGCACATTAGCCTTTGTGGTGTCTTTTGCAAATTTCAGGACCAGGTTGAGGCTATCGATCCTGCTTTGCTGAGCAACAGCGCTTGATGCACAGAAGCCTGCAAGCAGGACACTTAAGCCTAAGAAGAGTAAAAGTTGTTTCATAAGTACCTTAAACAAAATCAGTTTATTTGGCCCCTGCAATCACATTAGTGAAGCCTAGTATAGCTATGTAAAACAAGTAAAGGCCAGCGTGCTCGCGGAGCACGTTCTGGCCTGTATGAATGAATATTTCAATGCTGTCTTGCCTGCATGCCTTATTGTTTAATAATGCGTACCAGTGTGTTCAAGCCTTTCCCTTCTATCTTTAAAAGATACACACCTGGTTTAAACCCGTTCATCTCAAGTTTTACTTCTCGGGTATCGCCTGCTTTTTTCTGGTTTATGTGCATCCTGCCCAACATATCGGTAAGGGTTAATGTCACTGCCATTTCCTGATAAGCACTTAAATCTACCAATAGCTGATCTGTTACAGGATTAGGATATACAGCTAATTCTGTGATACCAGGCGCTTCAGCATCTACTGCCATTTGACCAGCTGTTCTGCTGGCAGAAGTACTGATGGGGCATCTGGAGGAGCTCGCACTTGCTTCGGAAGATACGGCTGTGGTTCTGCTGTTGCCACCAGTACTCAACTCCCAAATTCTGGCTACACCATCCCATTCCATGGAGAACTGCCTGCTGTGTGTGCCCGGATAGAAAGCAGTGATTTGGCCTGTTACAGCAATTGTTTGCCCGCTTTCTTTTTCTTTGATCTGATTGTCGGGGCCTACCGGCACATATAAAGCTACATTATTATCATTTTGATAGCCATAATGCGCAATAAACCATTTGGCTTTGGTAGGGTGAAGCTCTATACATTCAAGAATGGGTTTAACAGACTTCACATTACTGCCTGTAGGATTTACAAACAAAGTTCCATTGGTAGCTGCTAAAACATAGTTTGCAAGGCTAAGGCTGGGCTTAATGGGGTATGTGCCGGGCATGGCGCTGCTGGCGATTAACTCATCGGCATTGAAGGAGACCTGTGTGCCAAGGCTTTCCATATTTTCTCCATAAGCAAAACCACTCACCTGTGCCGTTAATAACGGAAGTGTAGCCCCCTGATTCATATACTGATCATCCGCCACTACTGTGAGTGTTTTAGGTGTAATGGTAAGCTTGGCAAGTTTATAAGACACATTAAAGTTCTTATCCATTAGCAATGCTCCGGGCGCAATGTATTGCTGACCAATACCCAGGCCTGTAACTAAAGGGATGGCATTGAAGACAAGCGTGCCATTGACAGCATCGGTCTCTGTTACTATAGCAATGGTACCGCTGTTGTTGTTAGTACCGCTCGTACTGTTGATCAGGGCAATGGCATTGATAAGTGGGGTACCGTTGAGGTCTACGGTGTTAAAGGAATATGATGTGCTGCCGGTACTGTTGTTGATTAAAGCTGTGCCGTTGGCGATGGCAGCTGCATTGATCAAAGCCACCCCATTGATTAGTGGTGCAGCATTGAGTACTGTAGGGTTGGAAAGGGCATTTACCAAAGGGGTGCCATTAACCGTTACTACTTTGGTCTCGCTGTTGATCAGGGCTGTAGCGTTGATCAGCGCTGCAGCACTTAACATGAAGCTTCTGTTGGCCAGGGCATCTTCCAGGGGTATGCCATTGATCAGTGGAACACCGTTCACCATTTCCGTGTCATTGATTAGCGCAACTGCATTGATCAAAGCAGTTGCATTCAGGGAATTCCGATGTTCTGTAGTAATGGCATGCAAGATGCTGCTTTTAATAGCAGGATCATCATTGCTGATGTCGAGAATGTACTCATAATCCAGGTCTGTCAGGGAAGCACCATATTCTACAGTCATATCCTTGACCTGTACACTCAGGGAAGCTTTGCTAATGTTTAGATTGCCTTCCTCGAACTGAAAAGTATATCCGTTGGCGCCTGTGAGCCCATCAGCATGTGCTACCTTGATTGGAAATAAGGCATCACCAGCATCGGTAAGTGCTGTTACTGGCTGCCCACCTGCCGTAGTAGCGCTGAAGACTAGCTTGTTCAGACCCAGGCCAAGTGCTTCTGCCGTCATGCCCAAGGGTATTCCTGAAATAGTAGCTTCGAACTGAGGAAGCGCATCGCCATAAACCTTAGTGGTGTCTTGGGCGGTTATGGTGATGGTTGGGTTCGATAAGAAATAGTAAGGGTCTGAATAAATGCCTTCTGCCCCTGCTGCAGCTGCCGGGCTATAAATCTGTAAAGGATAATTGCCTTCCACCCGGGGCAGTGTGGCTATAAGCTCGTTGGTGCTTTGATAGCTTGTAGCCAATGGATTGCCATTGAAGTAAACAACCGACAGATTAGTAAAGAAGTCTCCTTCAATGGCTAAAGTATAAGGACCAGCGCCTAACGCTACTTCGGAGGTAGGCCCGGTGATCACCCGGTGACTCAGAACTACAGGTGTAGGCTGCGTAATGGTGGCCAGGGAAGCAGTAGCCTGGACAAACCCCCAGCCTGAGGCATAATCAAAGCCAGCAGGACCCATGTCTAGCGCTGTTGTCTGCAGCTTACTTTTGAGATCGGTTGGGCTCAGTACGCTGCTATTGTATTTTTGCTGCGCTTCTATCAATAAAGCGGCCAGGCCTGCAGCGTGCGGTGCTGCCGCCGAGGTGCCGAAAAAATTAAAGAAAGCATCGCCATCGATGTTCGCGCCGCCCAGGTTAACGGTGGTGTTGACTCCATTAGGCGCTGATATCTCGGGCTTATTACGGACAATATTTTGTGAAGACCCGGCCGTAGTACGCAAAATAGGTGTGCCTCCCCTGGAAGAGAAAGAAGCGATGCTTGGTGTGTTATCATAGGCAGGTGTATTGCTAAACAGCACGGCACCCACAGCAATAGCGCCTTCGGCATTGGCCTGCCCAACCAGGGTAGAAGAATTGCTGGCATACTCCAGCACGGAGAGATCACCCCTGAAAATGATGTATTTCAGTGCTACGGGATTGCCATTGGTGGCATTAATGATCATTAAGTTGGTGATGGCTCCTTCGCCCGTAACAAAGAAAGGCATGATCTCTACAGGGTCCTTTCCAAGGTTGTCTCTATTAAAACCATAGAGAATCCTTCCTGTATCATCGGCTAAGTAAAGGTCCAGGTCGGCCCTGGTGCCCCCAGTCTGGCCAAGGGAGGTAAACAGATCATCCCACTGCAAGACAATTGTGTAGGCACCCGGTGCAAGGGCTATGCGTTGTAGGCGGTCGCCTCCTCCAAAATCATGAGCAAAGCCGCTAATGCCTGATGGAGCTGCAGCACTTTTAAAGGTGTTGTAATAGGATTTCTGGCCGAAGTTACCAGCTGCCGAGAAATAAGCCACTTTTTTAGCAGGATCGGTTTCCGCAAGCGATACCCTGTTGACAGCTTGCGCTACCTGTCCATCCTGCATGAAAGGTTCTGTAATATAAGTAATGTCATCAACGATTACCTGACAGCCAGCTGCCTGCAGGTCCAGGATGCCCTGTGCCAGATCTGCAGCACCAAAAAAGCCGGACCGGAACGCCAGCGCTGCCCCTGGGGCAACATCATGTACAATCTGCATCATAGCCCGGCCTTCGTCCGTTCCCTTACCCGCAGCCATGTCTTTCAGCACCTCTATAGAGGCTGGTAAATCTGCTCTGCTAATATCGAGTGCTGCCGGATCTACACTTGTAGTTTTTTTGGCATTATAGCTATCTGACAGAACGCCTACTTTTACGCCTGTCCCCTGAACTTTAAAGCCCAGGCGCGCCAGATGGGAGCCTTGGGCTGTATCGCCCTGGCTGGTAGTGGCACCCACCTGCAGGTTAGGTGTAAATACCGGTTGGGCAAAGTGTAAACTCTCAAGACTGGCCAGTGCTGTAATGTTTGTGATGGGAAACCAGCCAGTAATTAAAAGTGGGTTGGTGGCGCTGATTTGCTCATTTCTTAATCCAAGAGTCCGTGCATCATTCAATAACGTATTAGCGCTATTCGCGAAGGCATACAGCTCTACCAGCACATGATCATCCTGGTATTGAAATAGATCGATAGTGGCGCTACCTGGATTGGCTGCTATACCAGCCAGTTCAGGCCCAATCCTGCTGCTGGTTTTGCCAGTTGAAGGCGCATTATAGGATGGCAGAATATTGGAAGCTGATTGACAGGGTGATCCGCTCAGGCTTGTTTCCACAAAGACTATTTTACCATTGGGCTGGTTAATAGACCAGGTAACCTTATCCCCATCAAATTCAACGGTAAAAACATTAGACTGGCGCCCCGTTTTAAAGCTGGAGACTGGATTTCCATTAGGTTTAGTACCAGAAGAAGTTAGATAGCTATTGCTTTGCGCTACTGATACCTCTTTCTTGTTTGGGTTGTCATATCCAAAGGTTGCCTGGAATTTGCCATTACCGGTGTATTTAACGCATTCTACAATGGGAACAAGGTCTCTTGTTTGTGCAACAGCTAAAAATGGGAGCAGGCACAAAAGAATGGTTAAGGCAAAGCATTGTAAAGCCTGGCCCGGGGTGATAAGATTGAAAAAATCCCTGGCTGTACCGTGAGGGGTGAGTGCAATAACACTTTTCATAAATACTGCATTAAGCGCAAAAGAAGATAGATGTATAGAAGAATAGTCTGATGAGGTTGTCTCAGCGTTGCAGGGCTTTTTATTGGCTATAATATGCATGCTATAGAGCATCCAAGGGCATTTATAGCGAAAACGAGCCTTTTTTACCTGCATTAATTAAAAACAGAGGATTTAAAAAATCTTTAGTATCACCCCATGTTTTAGGGGTGAAAATGGTATTTAAATTTTCTGTTTTGCTGAATCCATTGCCATTTTAAGCACCTCTTCGGGATTTAGAGGTTCTGGAACAGGGTTATCGACAGGTTTTATAGATTTTAGGTAATGAAAGATTGCTTTCAAGTCTTCATCTGCTGCTTCAGCCAGATTAAACCAGGGCATAGGTGGCATGATTGGCCTTCCCGACTCAATCCCCATATGCTTACCTGTCCGGAAAGATTTGATGAAAAATTCTTCCTGCCATCCTTTAATACCCGTCTCATGTGGCGTAAGGTTTCGGGCATAGGTCAAACCCCAGGGGCCCACTGCTGCCGTACTATGCACATTGAACAATACCCAGTATCCTGGCTGTAATGCTCTTGGATCAATAGGCGGAAGTGGTTCTCCTGCGGGATGTCCTGATAAAAGTCTGCTTGTATCCAACTCCATTCCCTTTTCGGTAAACAGTTTGGGTGTATGGCAATCATTACAGCCCCCTATTTTAATTAAATAGGCTCCCTTAAGGATGTACTCTTCTTCGCTTAGGGGTTCTAATGAGGCTGTTTTATGCTCTACTTCTTTTTTTGCATTGCAGGCA
>JASLAE010000046.1 GCA_030147305.1 Cesiribacter sp. | reverse complement strand
CACCGATCAACAAACAAAATATCCAGACAGAGGAATTTAAATTCCCCGGTCATACAGAGTATTTTACCAAGGAGTTCGAAGCCAAGGAAAGCCTGATGCTGCTCTGTAGTGGTAACCTGCGGGTGGGCGTGGTGACCGGGCACGTTCCGCTGGCCAGTGTGCCGGCACTTATTACCAAAGAGCGCATTCAGCAAAAACTCAATATCCTGGAAAGAACGCTGCGGCAGGACTTCGGCATTACCAAACCGAAAATTGCTGTGCTGGGCCTAAATCCACATGCCGGAGAAGAAGGGCTGCTAGGACAGGAAGAGCAGGACATTATCACACCACTCATTGAAGACAACAAAAGCAGAGGCCGTCTGGTCTTTGGCCCCTTCCCTGCCGATGGTTTCTTTGGCAATGGCTCCTTTAATAAGTTTGATGGCATCCTGGCCATGTATCACGATCAGGGCCTGATCCCCTTTAAAACACTGGCTTTTGAAATGGGAGTGAACTATACTGCCGGGCTTTCGATTGTGCGCACGTCGCCTGATCATGGTACTGCTTATGACATAGCCGGGCAAAACCTAGCCAGTGAAACCTCCCTGCGGGAAGCACTTTACCTGGCCTGCGATATTGCCAGAAGAAGGCGGGAAAAAACGGTATAAAGGAAGAATAGCAAGTCAGCCGTTTGCGAAAAGGGGCTGATTTGCTTGTTTATTCAAATGATTATATAAACTTTATCGTTAATTTTACAAAAGAATTGCACTGCTGCAGTCTTATCTTTGTAGCAGATGTTAGCTTAAATATGTCTCTTTTGCGCCGCACCATATTATTAACCCTAAGCCTGCTGATGCTGATGTCTTCCATTGGCCTCAGCGTCGGGGTACATATGTGCGGGGGCATGCTACAGAACCTGGCCCTGTTTCACAAGGCCGACGCCTGCCCCATGGAGCAGGTACCAACACCACCATCCTGTCACAGCCAGCCAGAAGCAGCATCACCGGCAGATAAAAGGGCTGATAATGGTTGCTGCCAGGATGATCTGTTTGTTGTAGATGGTGTAGACCATGCTGTTTCTGTAAAAGCGGATACTTCATACAAGGCGCCCGACTTTTATGCCCTGTCGGTACTGCAGACAGCTTTTCTTTTCATCCTGCAACAACAGGAGGCTCCCGCCACTGCTTTCGTAATCTACGCACCCCCGCCACTAGTGCGCGACATTCCTGTGCTCGTGCAGTCCTTCCTGATATAACCTTATTGTATTAACAGCAGCTACGCTAGTCTGGTGCAACACCCCCTGCCTTGTAGCTTGCTGATTTCGCTGTTTTGCTGTACCTGCAGCACCTTTCTTTTTTGCAATAAGGCCATTTAAAATCATGATTGAACAGCTAATTTCTTTTTCCCTGCGCAACCGCCTGGTGGTGTTGCTGATAGCGGCCATACTTTTTGTCTGGGGCATCTATTCAGTAAATACCAATAAGGTGGATGCCATTCCCGATCTGTCCGAAAATCAGGTCATTGTTTTTACCGAATGGATGGGCCGCAGTCCGGAACTGATCGAAGACCAGATTACCTACCCCCTCGTAACGCAGCTCCAGGGGATGCCGCAGGTAGAATATGTACGTGGCACCTCCATGTTTGGCATGAGTTTCATCTATGTCATCTTTAACGATGCTACTGATGTTTACTGGGCCCGGGAGCGGGTGCTGGAAAGGCTGGCCTCTACCGGTAACATGTTACCTGAGGGTGTGTCTCCCACACTTGGCCCTGATGGAACAGGCGTAGGGCATATCCTTTGGTACACTCTGGAAGCCAAAGGTATAGACCTGGGTGAACAGCGGGCCCTGCAGGACTGGTATGTAAAGTTCGCCCTGCAGAATGTGCCCGGTGTGAGTGAAGTAGCTTCCTTTGGCGGATTTCAGAAACAGTACCAGCTCACGCTCGACCCTAACAAGCTCACCTATTATGGGGTTTCAGTGCCGCAGGTAATCCAGTCGGTAAGGGCCAACAACAACGAAGCCGGTGGTCGCAAGTTTGAACAAAGCAACATTGGCTACATCATTAAAACCACCGGCTATCTGGAGTCGATGGAGGAAATTGAAAACATTGCCATCACCACGCGCAATTCCATACCCGTACGGGTTGCCGATGTAGCCACCGTACAAATGAGTGGCGAAAGCCGGCTGGGCATCTTCGACCTCAATGGCGAAGGGGAAGCCGTTGGCGGTATTGTGGTGATGCGGTATGGTGAAAATGCAGCCGAGGTCATCGAAAAGGTAAAGCTTAAAATGGACGAAGTAGCCAGGGGATTGCCTAAAGGTGTTTCTTTCAACATCGTCTATGACCGTAGTGGCCTGATCAACGAATCCATTCAGTCTGTCCGTACCACCCTGATCGAAGAAATGATTGCAGCCTCGCTGATCGTGCTCATATTCCTCTTTCACTGGCGCAGTGCCCTGATCATCCTGATTCAGCTGCCCCTGTCAGTTTCCATTGGGTTTATTCTTCTGAATGCCTTTGATATCTCTTCCAACATCATGTCGCTTACCGGCATTGCCCTCTCCATTGGGGTAATCATCGATGATGCTATTGTAATGGTAGAGAACAGTTACCGCCACCTGGCCGATGCCACCAATAAAGAATAGACAGCCATGAACCTATCTAAAGAGCAACGACTCTCCATCATAGAAAAAGCCAGCAAGCAGGTGGGTCCCAGCGTGTTCTGGAGCACAATCATTGTAATTACCTCTTTCCTGCCCGTCTTCCTGCTGACAGGACAGGAAGGCCGGCTGTTCAGTCCCCTGGCCTGGACCAAAACCTTTATCCTGATTGTAGATGCTATTGTGGCCATTACCCTAACGCCAGTTCTGATCTCCTTTTTCCTGAAGGGAAAATTCAGGAGTGAAACCAAAAATCCGGTTAACCGTGGATTGGAACGGGTTTATGGGCCGGTGTTGCGCTGGTGCCTCGAGTGGCGGAAGACAACACTGGCGCTGAACATCCTGGCCCTCCTGATCGCCATTCCCATGATGTTCAGGCTGGGCACTGAATTTATGCCGCCCCTGGATGAAGGTTCGATCCTGTTCATGCCAGTGACGCTGCCGGATATTTCTAACGAAGAAGCCAAAAGGATTTTACAGCTGCAGGACAAGCTGATCAAATCTGTGCCGGAAGTAGCCAGTGTACTCGGTAAAGCCGGCAGGGCAAGCACCGCCACCGACAACTCCCCCATTAGCATGATCGAGACCATCATTATGCTAAAGCCTCAGTCGGAATGGCGGGAGGGCATCTCCAAGCAGGATATCATTCAGGAGCTGGACACCAAGCTGCAGATCCCGGGTGTGGTCAATGGCTGGACACAGCCCATCATCAACCGCATTAACATGCTGGCCACAGGCATCCGCACCGATGTTGGCATTAAGGTTTACGGGCAGAATCTGGACACTATCAGCCATGTATCGGAGCGGGTCAAAGAGGCACTGGCAAGCATTCCCGGCGTAAAAGACCTTTATGTAGAACCCATTACCGGTGGCAAGTACCTCGAAATTGACATTGACCGTACCGCCCTTGGCCGCTATGGGCTTACCGTGGATGACGTAAACATGACGGTAGAATCTGCTCTGGGCGGTATGCCCATTGGCAATACCATTGAAGGTCGGCAGCGGTTTGCCATCAATGTACGGCTGGCACAGGAGTACCGCAACAGTGTAGAGCGCATTCGCCGCATCCCCATTCAAACACCGGCTGCAGGTACCGTTCCCCTTTCAGCAGTTGCAAACATAGGCTTTACCGATGGTCCGCCCATGATCAATTCTGAAAATGCACAGCTGCGCGGCGCCGTGCTCTTTAATGTAAGGGACCGAGACCTGGGCAGTACTGTAAAGGAGGCCATGGCTACCATCAACAGCGGTGTAGACGGAATTCCGGAAGGTTATTATCTGGAATGGAGCGGTCAGTGGGAAAACCAGGTCCGCGCAAGCCAGACGCTGAAGTTCATTATTCCGCTGGTGCTCGCCATCATCTTCCTGATCCTGTACTTTTCATTTAAATCTCTGAAAGAAGCCCTGCTCAACCTGGTTACCATTCCTTTTGCGCTGGTAGGTGGTGTATATATCGTCTACTTCTGGGGCGTAAACCTGTCAGTAGCCGTAGCCGTGGGCTTTATCGCCTTATTTGGTTTAGCCATTGAAACAGCAATGGTGATGGTGGTTTACCTCAATGAGGCCATGAAAGATATGGTTGCCCTGAAAGGCAATTCCCGCGAAACCATCACCAACAAAGATATACGGGAATGGGTATACCGGGGCGCGGCCAAAAGACTTCGCCCCAAGATCATGACTGTATCCGTAGCCCTTTTCGGCCTGATACCAGTGCTGTGGGCCACTGGCGTAGGCACAGACGTAATGCTGCCCATTGTACTACCTATGATCGGAGGCGTATTCACTTCTTCCATCCACATTCTGCTGGTAACCCCGGTAGTGTTTGAAATGACCAAAGAACACGAACTGCGCAAGCAGGGTAAACTTGAAATTTATGATGTCAAGCATTAGCAATATCATTGCAACCCGAAGTGCCGGACGGCTTTGGCTTGCACTTCTGCTGCTGTTGATCAGCAATTTTACTACCGCACAACAGCAGCCGTTAAGCCTGGACAGTATCCTGCAACAGGTTGACCAGCGCAACCCAATGCTGCAGCAGTACAGTACCCGCGCCAGGGCCCGGGAGGCAGCGGCCGAAGGGGCAACGGCCTGGATGCCCCCTATGGTGGGCGGTGGTGTTTTTATGATGCCTTATCCAGGGCAGATGGCTGAAGAAGAAGATGAGGGATCTATCATGATCTCGGCAGAACAGGACATTCCCAACCCTGCCAAGCAAAGGGGAAATCTTGCATATTTTAATTCCAGGGCTGCATTAGAAGAAGCCAGCCGTTCCGTGCAATACAACCAGCTGCGAGCCGAGGTTAAAAGTGCCTATTTCAACTGGCTGGTGCTGGAAAAACAGATGGCTGTACTGGAAGAAAACGAACGCATCATGGAGTTTCTGCTGAAGCTTGCTAAGGTACGCTACCCCTATAGCCAGGGAAACCTGGGTAGCATCTATCTGGCCGAAGCCCGCCTGCATGAGGTAGAAAATATGCAGCTGATGACCAGTAGCGAGATAAAACAGCAAAACATCCTGCTCAACACGTACATGAACCTGCCCCGGCAGCAGGAGTTTAAGATTGATACCAGCGCTGCTTTGCCGGAAGCCATTGTCCTTGAGCAGGTAGATACTGCTTTCCTGAGCAGCCGCCGCAGCGATATTGGCCTGATGAATACTACTATTGCCTCCATGCGGCTGGATGTTGAGCGGGAAAGGCTGCAACGCAAACCGGACTTCAGGATACGCTTCGATCACATGACCCCCCTGAATAACATGATGCCTAACCAGTTTACACTGATGGGTATGGTGTCTATACCCATTGCGCCCTGGTCTTCCCGTATGTACCGCGCCGGTACCCGGGCCATGAACCTGGAAATACAGGCCATGCAGGAAGAACGGGAAGGTATGCTCAATGAAGCAGAAGGTATGGCCCGCACCATGGCCCTGGAGCTGAACAGCATGCGGCAGCAGACGGAAAACTATCGACTCAAGATTATCCCTGCCCTGCGCAAGAATTATGATGCCACCCTTTTGTCTTATGAAGAAAATACCACTGAGCTGCCCATGGTTATTGACGCCTGGGAGGCGCTGAATATGGCGCAGATGGAATACCTCAATAAGCTGCAAAGCCTTTACCAGATGGCTGTTGACTATGAGCGCGAAGTGGAACAATAATTGATTAGTACAGAATGCATCATGGTATGAAAGACAAAGCACTGATTGTATTTCGTCAATATTTTAACATGCTGCTGTTAAATAAAAGAAAATGAAAATCTGTTTTAACATACTTGTATTGCCGCTGCTGATGCTGCCCCTATTCATCGCTTGTGGACAAGCCGGAGAGGAGCATGATGCTGCAGCGCATGCTGCTCACGGCACCACTTATACCTGCCCTATGCATCCACAGGTTGTGAAGGATGTGCCTGGCGACTGCCCTATTTGCGGTATGGATCTGGTGCCCCAGACACATCAGGGGGAGTCTATAGAAATTACTGAAGATCTGGCCTTTATGCTGGAACCAACTAACCAGACAGTCCTGGCTTCAGTGGCAACTACTTCTCCGGTACAGCAATCAGTTGATGCCAATATCCGGATGGATGGCATAATCACCTACGACCCCAGAAACATCTATAGCATCTCAACACGCGTTGGAGGCCGTATCGAACAGCTTTTTGTAAAATATAATTACCAGCCCATCCGCAAGGGACAAAAGCTGATGGAGCTTTACAGCCCTGAGCTGGTAACCGCACAGAAAGAACTACTGTACCTGCTTTCATCAGCGCCGGAAGATACACAGCTAATCGAAGGGGCCAAAAAGCGGCTCCTGCTCCTGGGAGCTTCAGAAGGGCAAATCAAAAAGCTGATCAGCAGCGGTGAAGCCACCTACTCTTTTTCAGTCTTCAGCCCTTACGATGGTTATGCCATTAGTCTAAATGCTGCACCACCCACTGCTACGGCTGCCCAACCAGCCAGAACTGCCTCCGGTGGTGGCATGTCAGGTATGGGCACCCCCGCTTCTGCTCCAACCCCAGGAACAGGCACAGGAATGGCCGCAACTGCTGGAGAAGAAATTCAGCTGCGTGAGGGTATGTATGTAGCTGCCGGACAGTCCCTGCTGCAGGTAGCAAATCCAGAACAGTTACTGGCCGAGTTTAATGTTCCTGCCGGCAACATCAATAACTTATCCAGGGGCATGCCCGTTACAATCCGATTTCCCCAGCTTCCGAATGAAGAGCTCCAGGCTACGATAGATTTCTTGCAGCCGTATTACGAAAGAGGTGAGAATTTTGCCAAGGTACGGGTATACTTAAAGGCCCGGCAGGAACTGGCCATGGTAGGCCAGCTGGTCACAGGGCTGGTTCAATATGAAACAAGCCCCAGCCTCTGGATACCCCGCGAAGCAATTCTGGATGTTGGCAGCAGCTCGGTTGTTTTCATAAAAGAAGGCACGGTTTTTAGGCCTAGTACAGTAAGCCGGGGCATCAGCCAGGATGAACAGATCCAGATATTGGCAGGACTGCAGCGGGAGGACGTGATTGCCGGTAATGCTCAATTTATGGTAGACAGTGAAAGCTTTATAAAAGTAAACAGGTAAGTAAGCCATGAAAATATTCATCAACCTGATCACCCTCTTTATGCTGCTTGCGGCAGTAGGCTGTAACGAAACCAGCCATGATGCACATGCCAGTGATCAGACCTACACCTGTCCCATGCACCCCCAGATTGTGGAGACCCAGCCCGGCTCCTGCCCTATCTGCGGCATGGATCTGGTACCGGTTAGCAAAGGAGGCGACCAAAGTGGCGAACTGATGCTCAGTGAAAGTCAGATTCGCCTGGCAAACATTCAGACCATGGAGGTGGGTTACGGCACAGCCGGCGACAAAACGGTGCTGAACGGCCAGCTGGTAATAGACGAAACCGAAAATGAACTGATCAGCAGCCGTGCCGCAGGCAGAATAGAGCAACTCTATATCAAAGAAACCGGGCAGCAGGTACGCAAAGGACAAGCCCTCTACTCACTGTATAGCGAAGAACTGCTGAGCCTGCAACGTGAATACCTGCTTGCACTGGAGCAGTTCCGTGCCCTGGGAAAAGAAGAACCCCGCTTTGCCTCTTTTCTGTCATCTGCCAGAAAGAAGCTACTGCTCTATGGTATGAGCGAAAGCCAGATTGAGCAGTTGAACAATAGTGGAAAGCTGGAAAATAAGATACAGTTTTCAGCCCCGGCTGCTGGCGTAGTCACAGACATTGCCGTAACAGAAGGACAATATGTTGCCGAAGGCAGTGTGCTCTACCGCCTGGCCAATCTGGGTAAAATATGGGTAGAGGCAGAAGCCTATCCCCGGGAAGCCAGTAACCTCAAAATTGGTGACCCGGTACAGGTGCAGGTACAGGGCTATGGGCGGCAGCCTGTCAATGCCAAAATCAGCTTTATCAGTCCGGAATTACGACAGAGCAGCCAGGTTATAATCCTGCGCGCAGAAATTGCCAATACCGATACCCAGCTATTGCCCGGCATGCAAGCCAATATGCTCCTGCCAAAGCAGCAGGGCAAAGCCCTTAGCCTGCCCAACGATGCAGTTATACGCGATGAGCAAGGTAGTCATGTATGGGTAAAAATAGAGGAAGGTATCTTTAGGGCCAGGAAAGTAGAACTTGGCGAATCAGGCTTTGATAGTGTGTCAATACTTTCTGGTTTGCAACCACAGGAGCAGGTAGTAAAATCAGGAGCTTATTTACTCTACAGTGAATATATCCTGAAAAAAGGGGGTAATCCGGTAGCAGAGGCTCAGGAACCCGGGACCAGACTGAGCAAGCAAGCACCTGCCGGCAGGTTACAAAATGCACTGGCCGATAACAGGACAGAAAATTTCTCAACGGAAATTCCAGCTGCATTCCAGACACAATTGGGTGAATTGTCTGAAAACTATCTGGTTATAAAAAATGCATTGGTAGCAAGCAATGCTTCTGCCGCGGCAGCAGGGGCCAACAACCTGCAAAAAGTTTTGGATAATACAGAAGACGGACTACTCGACGGTGATGCTGCAGGCTTTTGGCAGGAACAGAAAAACCTGCTGCGGCAGCAGATACAACAAATCAGTCAGGGTGAAGATATCGAAGCCAAGCGGGCTGGCTTTGATCTGCTCTCACAGACCATGATTGCTTTGTTGGAAAAGTATCGGGTCTCTAACCAGCTGTATGTGCAGTATTGCCCCATGGCCAATGAAGACCAGGGCGCTTACTGGTTAAGTGCCGAGTCTGAAATACGCAATCCATATTATGGCGATGCGATGCTCAGTTGCGGAGAAGTCGTCAAAACACTTTAGATAAATCATTATAAACATATCAATTTAATTAACAGACCATGAAAAGATCAGTGATTTACGTTAGCGCAGCCGCTTTAAT
>JASLAE010000477.1 GCA_030147305.1 Cesiribacter sp. | reverse complement strand
GCGTGTAGTTACTGCCCACCGATCTTCGCCAAGCGGTTTAATACTGTCGTAAAGCAGGGTATTAAGCAGCTTGTTATTACCATCTGTAATTGCCCATTTTCTTACCGGTATTACATCAACCGTTTTATCATTTTGGATGATAACGTCCTGGTATTCGGCTTTTAGCTTAACAACTCCGTCAACGTCTACAACCCCGGCCTTGCCATTGCTGTAAAAACGGGCAAGTCTGCCATGAAAAGCCGTGATTTCGTCAAATTCAAAGGGTGTCTTGGCTGAACCGGCATCGTCGAAGAGCGCAATTTTTTTAGCTGTATTGCTGACTGCATAACGATTGGGCGCTACCGGCCTTATTTGTGCAAACTGAATGGGAATTAGTTCTTTCCCCTTGCTATTGATGAGTCCGGCCAGCGGTTTGCTGTCGTTGGTGCGCTGGTAGGCGATAAAGTATTCATTGTGGCGCGTATACTGCAGGCTGTCGTAACGGGCAGGCAACACTTGCTTTCCCCGTTCATTAACCAGTCCGAATTTATTGCCCTCTTTTTGGATACGAAAGGGACCGGCAGCACCTGCTGCCTGTAAACCGGTAGTTGACAACAAAATTGCGCCAAAGCAGAGCAGGCGAAATAAGATGTTAAAATGCTTATTCTTCGAGGTGCGCTTGGGCATACCGATATTTCCTATAGGTGTGTGCGTAAATACCGGCAAGCGGTATCTGTTAGTGCTGACGTTGAGCAGTTGTATTAGCCTCCAGGTTAAAGAGGTCGTTGAGCACATCTATCAGTGTTTCTGCTTCACCACGTTTACAGGCAGCTTTAAGTTGTAACACGGGCAGTTTTATAATTTTCTGCATCATGCTTTTGGTGATCTTATCAACCAGCTGTGCTTCCTGATCGTTGCAGCCTTTCACATACCGGCTTATTTCTTCCTGCCGTATTTGTTCCAGGGCATTTTTCAATTTCTGGATGGTAGGAGAGACCATCATATCGCGGGTCCAGTCCTCAAATTCGGCAATAGATTCCTCTACGATCGCTTCTACCTGCGGAATAGCAGCCAAACGGCGTTCCAGGGCTGCAGAAGCGAGGTTGTTGATATTGTCGATGTTGTAGAGCAAGATACCAGGCAACTCATCTACAGCTGGCTCAATGCTGCGGGGCATGGCCAGGTCTATATAAATCTGGTAAGCAAGCCGGTTGCTGTTCTGCAGATTAGCACTGGTAATAAAATAGTCGGGGAGCGATATAGAAGAAATTACAACATTCGCATCGCAGATGGCGCTGCCTACCTGCTCAAAAGGCAATACATTGGCACCACATTCAGCAGCCAGTGCTTCGGCTTTGCCAAGGGTTCTGTTAGAAATAACCAGGTTAAGCCCGGGATTCTTGCTGAGGTGACGGCAAACATCTGTACCGATCTCACCCAACCCAACCAGTAATACGGTTGGCTGAACAAGGTTTTGCGTAAGTTCTTCTACCAGCTCGGCAGCAGCGTAAGAAACAGAGGCGGCACCATCGCGGAAAGAAGTCTGCTGTACTACTTTTTTATTGGTGAAGAAAATGGCGTGCAGCAGGCGGTGCAGGTAAGGACCCGCCATCTCAGCATCTGCACTCCACTGGTAAGCGCGCTTTATCTGGTTGCTGATCTGAAGATCGCCAATTACCTGAGAGTCCAGTCCCATCGAAACGCGGAAAAGCTGTCGAACCGCGGGATCATTTTCATCAATGATCTGAAAGTAATGGCGAATGGTGGAAGTCTTCAGGATACCTTTCTGAACGCCAATCAGGCTAATAACTTCCTGACTGAGGTCTGCATCTGCAGCATAATATATTTCGGTACGGTTGCAGGTAGAAACCACGAGTGCTTCGGTAATACCCAGCACATCGCGCAATTGTAGCAACAGCGCCCGGCAGTTTTCTTCAGAGAGAGAAACCAGTTCCCGTATTTCTACAGGAGCCTTTTTGTAAGATAAGCTTATGGCTTTCAACCCTATTTGCATCTTCTAATGTTTCGAGAGCAAATTTAACTTAGAAAAGACTCAAAATGAATGATAATTATCAGCTAATCATTATTTAGAATTATTATAAATAATAATGCAGCCTGACTGATAAATATAAAACAGTTATCAATTAGTTGTTGGTTCAGCTTTTATTGCAAAACCTTACCTCTTTTTGTAATGACACTAAGGCTGAGGAACAGGCTGCTTTTTGTACTTTCACCTTATCAAGCGTTAAAGTATTTGCGCAAATTTTAATAACTCCAATACAAGAATGAGCAGGATTGTTTTGATATCTGGCAATTAAGCCGTTATTTTCGCCATTTCTGTGGTTGCTGGTGAATTGGTTCGCCAGGCAATGGTCCACATAAATCTTTAACTTTTGCACTAAAACTCACCTGCATGAGCAACAACAATGAATCATGGGGTACCCGGGTCGGGCTTATTCTGGCAATGGCTGGAAATGCAGTTGGCTTAGGTAACTTCCTGCGGTTTCCGGTACAGGCTGTACAAAATGGGGGCGGTGCCTTTATCATACCCTACATTATTTGCTTTTTGTTGATGGGCATTCCCCTTTTATGGATCGAATGGACCATGGGCCGCTACGGGGGGCGTTTTGGCAACCACTCAACCCCATTCATTCTGGATAATATGACGCGCCTGCGTTTCTGGAAATATTTTGGTGTGTTTGGTATCTTCACCAACATTGCTGTAGCTGCTTATTATTGTTATATAGAGTCCTGGACACTCTCTTATGTCTATCATTCTTTAGCCCAAACGTTCTCTGGCATGAGCCAGAGCCAGGTAGCCCAATTCTTTGGCGATTATGTCAACATAGGCTTCAGTACTACCGGAATTCCTTATGAAGCAATTGTATTCTATATCCTATGCCTGCTGCTGAATACCTGGATCTTATCCAGAGGCCTGAGCGGTGGTGTGGAAGTAGTAGCGAAGTTCGGTGTTCCGTTGCTAATTGTATTTGGTGCATTTCTGGCTGTAAGGGGTATTACCCTGGGTAGTGCCGGTGCACCGGCCGGCTGCGAAGATTGTGACTCTGCCCTTGGTCTTAATTTCCTTTGGGAACCTCAGTTTAGCTCACTGACAGATCCCAAAGTGTGGCTGGCTGCTGCCGGACAGATCTTCTTTACCCTGTCTGTGGGGATGGGTACCATCCATTGTTATGCTTCTTATGTTCGTCCCAAAGATGATATAGCCCTGAATGCCATGAGTGCTGGCTGGATGAATGGGTTTGTGGAAGTAGTGTTGGGCGCTTCAATCGTTATTCCTATAGCAGTGGGTTATCTGGGTCTTGACTGGGTGAAGCAAAATGCAGGTTTTGCCATGGCGTTCCAGACCATGCCCTACCTGTTCGATCAGTGGGGGCCTTTGCTCTCCACACTGGCAGGCCTGTTCTGGTTTGGCTTGCTCTTTTTTGCAGGCATAACCTCATCACTGGCCATGGGTACGCCATGGATGGGCTTTATGGAAGATGAGTTTAACTGGGGACGTAACAAAGCGGCCTGGTCTTTTGGAAGCCTGGTATTACTGATGGGCTTGCCTACCGTATTTTTCTTCAATCAGGGAGTTTTCGATGAATATGACTATTGGGCGGGTACGGTATCCCTCGTTATCTTTGCGCTGGCAGAAAGTATTATTTTTAGCTGGCGCTTTGGCATCGATAAGGCCTGGGCAGAGCTAAACAGTGGCTCAGATATTGTCATCCCTCTATTCTTTAAACCGGTGATCAAATACGTAACCCCCCTTATTATTCTGGTGGTATTCTTAGCCGCACTCATTACGCCTAAGAATAACGACTGGTCTGCTGCTCTTTCAGGTAACTGGGAATTGGATGCCAGCAGCATCATCGGTAAAATTCAGAACAAGGGGATACAGGTTAACAGGGATTATTTTTCTGATCAATACCAGTCGGATGTAGATGGTGAAGTTGCCAATATTCGCACAGACGATCGTGATAAACAGGTAGTGGACATTGTGAGGCGTGAGCAGTATTACCGGAACAATGAGGGTAAAGCCCTGCCGCTTTCTGTAACTGAGAGCCGTCTGGGCGATTTAACCACTTTCGATTCGCTTATGGTGGTAAAAACATTCCGTTTTGAACAGGACGAGCAGTTGTTGGTGCAGGAAGGGGCGCGGGTAGAAAAAGGAACAGCCCTAGCCAGTGGCGACTTTATCAATAATATCTTTTATATTGATATGTCACGTATACTACTAATCTTACTTTTTGTATTCATAAGCATGTTGGTGCACAAGGCAACAAACCAACGCAGATTAACCGGGAGGATTTAAG
>JASLAE010000463.1 GCA_030147305.1 Cesiribacter sp. | reverse complement strand
GTTTCTGGATGCCCAGGGGGTGAAGCAGTTTTCTTAAGAAACGACTTAAATAACCGATTAATACAGTGGGGCTTTATTTAGCTTTATCATGAGTGCTTAAGATCTTATGAAAAGTCAACTGGCAAAATGCCTGTACCCATAAACAAAATAAGACCCACGTTACTACCGTGGGTCTTATTTTAAGCGGTAAGTTTAGTAGAATAGCTTAAAGTATCCTGACATAGACTGTATATTTCCCGGTGTTGCCATCAAAATCGGTGGCTTGTACTATAAGTGCATATTCACCAGATCTGGCAGTTTCAGGAATATTGATTTCCTGATCAAGGTTATATTCAGCATAAACTACACCATCTGCATCATCATCGGGATCAAGATCTTCATTGGTAATCTGGCTTATCATATTCACACGCACCTTATCTATACCTTTTTCATCTTCAATGATGCCTTTAAGTTTAATAGTGGTGTTTTTGTTGAATCCAACAACCCCCTGATCCTGAGATGGGCTTATGATCGTGATGTTCGGTCCGGTGAGTGGTTTTATATTTCTGATATCTGCTTCTTCACAGGCAGTAAACAGCGTAATAATAAAACAGAGAAGCAGGCCGGCTGATGCTTTTATATGCATGATATATTTATTTAAATAACTGATTATCAGATCTAAAGATAATCAAAACGCACGAAAAAGCGTATTGCGAAATAGACAATACTTCCTGCTCTGCCTCAATGCCCAATGTACATAGCCGTTGGCCTATTAACCTGGCCGGTGAGCTAATTCTCTTGGATGACCAACATGGCCAGGCACCGGGTTAATTGATCTGTACTGTTTTTTCTAGTGTTGTAGAAAGGCCTTCATTATCAGTGGCAGTAAACACAACCGTATAAGCTCCGGAGGGCGCTAAAGTAGGTATTTCCAGTTCCTGCGTGAAGGCGTATGTTTTTTCGTTTATATCGGTCTGTTCGTCTTCGACCAGACTGGTGCCGCCATACAATACTTCAATATTTATGCTGCTGATCATATCATCGTCCGACACATTGCCAACAATTGAAATAGTTTCCCCTCTGTCAAATCCTGCTTCCAGCTCTGCATCGGTAGGAGATACCACCGTAATCTCAGGTGCAGTATTAACGGGAGCATCTGCTTCGTCGTCGGAACAGGCCGCACCAACAAATATTAAGAAGGCTATTAACAGGAGGGATGATGGTTTTAAAGTGGTTTTCATGTAGATGTGATGTTTAATTTTATAGTGGTTTGAGATGGGTGAACGATGCCGTAAAATACACTGCATTGAATATTAAATCCTTAAACCAGAAATGATAGGGCTTGTTTTTAGAAAGCACCACTAATAAAAAAGCCCTTAGTTTTAACTAAGGGCTTTTAGGATAATTAGCTTAAACGATTAGTCCGGACAGCTGCCCAGATTTCTCCAGTTTTCTACTACAATGTCGATAGTTTGCATATCCTCAGAATAAGTATACAAACGGTTTTCTATATCCGGACAGTCGTTAGCAGCTTCATCGAATGCACCCTGCTCTACATATTTCCAGCGATCAGCGCCTTCTTCTGCCTGTACTCTGAATTTGAATTCAGCATCTTCAGTAAAATTGAAGGTACCAGTATAGGTTCCGTCATCATTTCTGGTTAGCATGTATTCTTCTGGGTCTGAATCACCAGGCCAGTCGTTCATGGTACCAACAACGTAAAGTACTGCATCTTCAGGAGTGCTTTCAGGTACTGTCACATTCAGGGTAACATTTCCCTCCTGTGCTGCCATTACTTCTATGTTCCAGCTTTGCGTGAACACATTTTCCGCATCGTCTTGAGCGGTCAGGGTCAATACGTGCGTACCTTCAGCTGCGTCAGCTGGAATGGTAATGGTTTCGTTGATTTCCAGTTCATTACCGGTAAAATCATCTTCTTCCCAGGTCATATTGTGCCATGGGGTTGTTTGTCCAGACTCTGTAAGCTGTAAAGTTACACTTTCCAGGTCTCTGTCGTCCATAACAGTACCAGTTACGGTAATGGTACCGCCTGGCATAAACCCTTCATCCAATTGTGTCTGGGTAGGGCTTGTAATTGTAGCAGTTGGTTTAGTGCTATCGATGACTTCTGGAATCGTATCATCTTCATCATCGCACGAGATTGCAAAGGTCGTTAAACAACCTGCAAGCAGTAAATAAGAATACTTTTTCAATAACATAACTGTAAAAAATGTTGGTTTAACATGTGACTAAAAGTCTTATCCCTTCTACTAACGAGTTTTAAAGAAAAAACTCCCGAAATTTTTAAAAAAAAAGTGTTATAGATTTTCTAATAATCACAAAATTGTTGGATAACAATAAGCAAAGTAAGTTTTGAAGCGGAGTCAAATGAGCGGTAAAAACCCAACATTATGGCAACAACTTTGGGTATAGAAGCAAATTATACTGGATTACTGTTATTCTACAAGTGTAATTTTTACCTTAAAATGGTAACAACTTTTATAGTAAAATTAAACGAATGCTAACGGTTAAAGCCGGTCCGCATTTTAAGCCAATAACAGTTCAGGAACACGCACTACAATTTAATCAGGTTTAAGCAACTGCTCTTTAGAAGACAAAAGGGGCTTGGTTTGTGACGGAAGGCTGATTTCTTTTACGGCTGCAACATTTTCATCCAAAGCTATGCGCTCTTCAACTGTTTGGGCCGGATTGGCAATTCCGGGATCATTCACTACCACGGGAGCAGTCGCTGCTGGTGTTGGTGCAGCAGATAACAGGCTGGCAGGCGCCTTAGACTGAATAAGCCGCTGTATGTTTGCCAGGGCTTCCTGGTTGTCTGACAGATAAATGTTATTGAGGATATTTCTTTTTTCCCGGGTTGTAAGCCGCCAGTTGAGTGAAGCACGCTCCAGCTCCTCTTCCTTCAGGCTATTATCTGTTTGATCGTTACCATACAGGGTACGCGGAATGTATTGCAGATCAATGCGATGCAGGGGCACCTGCAGCCAGGATCGGGACATTTCCAGCAGGTTGTCATTGTCTATGTCTTGCAGTAAGGTCCAGTTTTTGTAAATGTTATTGAGCGGTGTGAAGAATTTTTGCAGCAGGCTGGGAGAGATGGCTTCCTCTATCTGCTGTTCCTTTTCCGAATCACGAATGCAGAGCACTATTACACCTCCGGTATTCTGGCTTATCCAGTCACGGAACGTAAAAACAAAGCGCATACCATCCTCTATACCAAAATTATCAGCAATACCACTATCCATTGTTTCGAGTGGCGGATTGCTGGGCAGGAATTGATTTGGGGTAATATAGGGGAAGGTGGCGCTCATGCGCAGGGCACTGATAAAACGCAGGCTATCGGCACCATGCTGGGCAAAAAGGCGCCTGAAATCCACTCCTCTCACTTTGGCTTCGTTAATCGTAAGACTGTCCAGGCCCCCACCACTCATATAGGAAACAGGTTGTGTGGAAATAAAGAGCTTACGGCCATCATTGGTGATGTTGGGTGCCAGGAGCATCAGGGGGATAAGGGCCTGCTGCTCAGGCTCCATGTAAGCCGATAGGGGCTTGTCCAGCAGGCCTTCGGTATTACGATTAAGCTGTTGCTCAAACGCATGCCCCCGGTCTCGCTGGTAAGTATGGCCTCCCCAGCTAAAACTGCCTGTCTTGATAAAGAGGTCGTTCACCAGCAGGCTGAAGATGATCGGGTTTAAATTATCCCGGCTAATCCTGTCCAGGTATTCTGCTGAGAGTGGATTGATCGGCTGGCCAAGCTTTTGCTGTAATACCAGCTCCCGGTAATAAGCAGCACCCACCATGCCCCCGGAGGCACCCGTAATCAGAAAGGTATGTTCCATCAGGCCACCCATGGTGAGACTGTCGGCAGTTTGCAGCGACCGCATGGTCCAAAGCGCAGAGCGCTGTCCGCCGCCACTGGTGCAGATAAAGACCATTTTAGGCTTTTCTCCCGGGCCAAACTTTTCGCGCCATCGATCTAAAATGGCTATGGTAGCTTTTTTATCAGCTGCCTGCATCTCCAAAGCACTTAAACTATCGAGTACCTGCAGGTTATAGTTAACAGGGGGTTTGCTGTAATCAAGGCCAAAAGCTTCGCTCTGGTGCTGCAGGTGTGCATAGCGGCTGGTGGTGTTCAGCACCAGAAAAGCAACCAGGGCTACTGTAATGGTCCAGCTGCGCAGCCAGTAGGTAAGTGCGCCGGCCAGCATCAGGATAATAGTGAAAAGCAGAAAACAGCTGGCCGCAGCAGGCAATTGAAAAGCAGCATAGTCGCGGAACAGCCCCAGGGCCAGGATGATAAAGAGCAGGATAAGCTCCAGTAAAACAGAATTTAGGTGGTTTTGGTCGAATACGCGTAGGATAGCCTCTTTGTTGTAATAGCGGGGGTCGGTTTCTACCCGGCGGGGCCTGAGGCTAAAATCAAGATACCAGCTAATGGAGGAGCGTTTTTTCTTTGCGGCCTTTAAACGGTGCGCGATGTTCACCCGGCTAATGCGGATTCTCCTGAGCTTATGGTCTACTTTCTCAGCAAACAGGAAAAAGATATCCTTGTTGGTAAAACGGAAGTACAGCAGAAAGATCAGCTGAATGCAGAGATACCCGCTTAATAACCCAAGGAGATAAACAACTATGCGAAAGGGAGTATTAAATTCGTAATTAAGCTGAAAGACTGCGATGCATACCATGTAGGTTAGCAGAAAGGCTATGGGTACCAGACTGTTGTTGAGGCAGAACTTTCCAAAAGGACGGCTCAGGGTGCCTAAAAATGAAAACTGCTGGCCATCGAGGATATAAGCTGTTATATGATATGCCTGGGTAAAGGCACCCAGGGAAAGTCCGATGATAAAGAAGCTGTTGAAACTAACGCTTCCCATATACTCAGGATCCAGGAAAAGAAAAGGAATGCCTAATACCCGACCGAAGGATTGAAAAATGATGGCAAAAAGAATAACCCAGATCAGGAGCAAAATCTGGTTTTTCCGGATGTGGTGAATCAGGAGCTGAACGGGAAATGACTGGTAAAACTGCCTCATAATAATTACCCTCGGTTAACCAGTTAGCAGTAATATGCAGTAACAAACCAGCGCCAGATCAGGAAAATTATACTGTGAGGTAGGTCGATGCTGTTCTTACTTGTTTATAAAACGTAAGGATAAAGGTAGATGTTTTATAGGGTTACCGTTAGCTAATGTAATAAAAGGGTATTTCTTACTGTAATACAGTTTTTTATGCCTTCATAAAATATACAGCGCAAAAAGTTATTGCATAGATAGCTACAAAATCCAGGGGCATAGCTAAAAGAAACAACTGTTTTCTATCCGCAACAGGGAAGCAACTACGATCCAAAAAGGGTGCTACACCAAAACATTATTTAATAATTCTACCAATAGTTTTTCATCGCTT
>JASLAE010000458.1 GCA_030147305.1 Cesiribacter sp. | reverse complement strand
GTTAAATGGACCCTTTTACTTATTACAGAGGGAGTAGCAAAGCATCTGTTGCTTAAAAAATCTGCTAAGAAATTAGCGCTGATTTTTCTTAATAAAACAAAAAGCGCCCGGACATTTGCCAGGCGCTCAAAATTTCTCAAGGAAGTACATGGATCACTTTATATGCAGAAAAATAAAGTGAGAGCATCTTAAGACTTGCCCAAAAAGCATGAGTCGCTATGGCTCAATATGCTTTATTAATATTCCTTTATCTCTATATTAAGATTACGGGATAAATTTTTGAGCTGGTTCATCTCCTTTGGCTCTACCAGAGATAGGGAGATGCCGGTTTTACCTGCTCTTGCCGTACGACCACTTCTATGCGTGTAATAATCTATTTGTTCCGGAAGCTGATAATGAACTACATAACTTAGGTCATTGATGTCCAGACCACGGGCAGCTATGTCAGTGGCAATCAAAGTCTGAAATTCCTGGCGATTGGTGAAGGCCCGCATTACCTTATCCCGCTCCCGCTGCTGAAGGTCGCCATGCAGCGCATCGGCTGGATAGTTCTTGGCAGTTAATTGTTTGGCAAGGGTTTGAGCTGTTGCTTTGGTTTTGCAGAAAATAATACCTCTTTCATCTCCCTGACTCTTGAGAAAATGCAACAGGCACTGCAGTTTTTCCTGTTCATCGCACAGCAGGTATCGATGCTCAATATTTTTGTTAACGGTATTCTGTTTGTCAACCTGCACCCTAAGAGCTGTAGGAGACATGTATTTCTTAATGATCGATTGAATTTCAGGCGGCATGGTAGCAGAAAATAACCAGGTGTGGCGCTTACCCGCTGTTTTTGCCAGTATATAATCCAGTTCCTTCTGGAAGCCCATGCTCAGCATTTCATCAGCTTCGTCTAGTACAACTGTTCTGACTGCACTCAGGTCTACAGCTTTGCGGTCCAGCAAATCTATGAGGCGTCCCGGGGTAGCTACAATAATATGAGTTGGCCTGGATAGTCTTCTCAGCTGTTCATCTATATGTGCTCCACCATAAACTGCTTCAACAAATACCTTAGGACCAAATTTTGTAAAGCGGAAAAGCTGTTTGGCGATTTGTTGGCCCAACTCCCGCGTTGGGCATAAAATCAGGGCTTGAACTTTTGGTAAATCTGGGTTTGCTTTCTGTAGAAGTGGTAAACCAAAGGCTGCGGTTTTACCAGTGCCGGTCTGTGCCTGGGCAATCAGATCTGCCTCCTGCTGTAGTAAGAATGGAATAGTTTTTTCCTGAATCTCAGTAGGAGAATGAATATTGTTTTCCTGTAGTGCCTGAATAAAAGAATCTTTAATGCCTAGCTGAGAGAATGTTGCCAAAATCTTAAAAGTTTATACCTACAAAGATACAAGAATAAACCAAGTGAATAGAATGATGGTTGCATTCTGTTTATCATGCAGGCAACAGTTATACTCTATCGCTGATCTCTAAGCCTGTTATCCTATGATAATTGTCAAATTACTTATAAACACTCTATTACCAATATTACAAATGTTCATATTATATGTAATGGAAGTGCAGGGTGAATATCTGTTATTGTAGCTTTATGATGGTACTTCCTTTTAATTCGAATTAAAATAATCAGATATAATGATATTAAGACTTACCTACCTTTTAACATGTTTGTAATTAGTTATCACGTGTTATCCATAATATTAGTAATAAGCTGTGACTTTGTAACATAATGTTTTATTTATACTCTGCAGGCACAAACTTTCAGCAGAATTAATGAATGCCTAATTTTTTTCATATATTATATTGATTTTCTCAAGTGTTTTTAACATCATGCACTCCATAATTTTTTGACAGAACTTATGGCAGATATCTTTATAAACATAGCGCTCGTACCCGGCACTACCCGTTTACAGCTCTCAGATTCTAATGGCGCAAAAGGTGAACCGGAAGGCTTTGTTACGCAGGTTGAAAAAGGGGATTATGTAACCTGGAGACTTGAGGAGTCAGGCATTGAATCGCTTACTGCAATTACATCTAAAAATGATGCTTTTAAGATTTTTTCGAATGGTGGCCCAAAAAAACAAAATGAACGTAGTTGGGCTGGTAAAATAAAGCTTGATGCAGAGGGTTCAGACGGGTACAATATCGACTATGTTATTCAGGGTAAACCCTTTACCGCAGATCCTGAAGTAGAAGTAAAACCTCCAAAACCCTGACTTTGATAAAGTTTAAACTAATTGCGTTTCTGTTTTTTTGCCTGGTTCCTTTTTTAGTAGTGAAGGGTCAGAATTTTTCTATTACAGACAGTATTAGACAGGTAATTCAACAAAACCCTGATCTTTCAGATTCTGTCGTTTATGAGCTGTACTGTGAAATGGCTTTTAATGCCTCCAATCCCTATGAGATCATTGAGTATAGTAAAGAAGCGATAGCCTTTGCAAAAGCACAGCAAATGGAAATTAATCTGGCAAAAGCCGTTACGACCCTAGGGATTGGCTATTTAAAAAAGGGAGACCTGCTACCGGCAACCAAAGCATTTATTGAAGGGGCTTCGCTGTATGAAAAAGCAGACAATGCCATTGGCGTAGCGACAGCCTATGGTAATTTGGCCCGTATATACCGGGCACAAAATCAGCCAGGGGAAGCCAGAGCATACTATAAAAAAGCAATTCAGATCTATCGGGAACATCAGGATTCAGTCCGACTAGCCTCTACCCTGCATAATGTAGGATACTTACACTTTAAATCCTCTGAACCCGACTCTGCCCTGTTTTATTTAGAGGAAGCACTACAGATCTTCAAATCGCAAAACGAAAGCTTACTCTCAGCGTATGGTATTGGTACAATAGGGCTGGTACATGCGCAAAAGGGGCATTTCGATTTAGCAGAAGACAAGCTGAGATTAGCCATTTCTCAGTTACAGGCGCAGCATGATAATTTTGCCATTGCAGAATTTACCCTGGAAATGTCCAGCATTTATCAGGAAAGAGGAATAGTGGATAAGGCACTTGCTTATGCACAAGAAGGATTTAAACTTTCTAAAGAAGTTGGTGCTAAGGAATTTATCAGAGATGGGGCCATGCAGCTCGCGGAGCTGTATGCGCAGCTGGAACAATACCAGCAAGCTTATAATTATCAGAAGGAATACATTGCTTATCGTGACAGCATTAACAATGTAGAAAACCTAAATAAGATAGCCAACATTAACAAAGAATATGAAATAGCCCAAAAGCAAAATGAAATAGATAAACTCCAGTCTGAAAGTAAAACACAACAACTATTCATGCTGGGGTTGATACTGATCATGCTCATGGCAGCTGTGCTTATATTTTTACTCTATAAGTATATCCAGCAAAAACAGGCATCTAATAGAATACTCTCTTCTCAGAATGAATTGCTAGCCCATCAGCGCAACGAACTCGAGCAACTGAATGCTACCCGCAATAAATTTTTCTCTATCATTTCTCATGATTTACGTGGTCCTGTCAATGCTTTTAATGGTATCTCAAGACTTATCTGGCATTATATCAACGAGAAAGATTATGTGCAGCTCAACGAAGTTGCTACCTATATCGATAAATCTGCCAGCCAGCTTTCTTCACTTCTCGATAACCTGCTGAGCTGGGCGGTTTTACAACAAGGTACTTTTCCGCATAACCCCGAAGAAGTGATGCTGGATCAGTTAGTGGATGAAACCGTATCAATCTTTCAGACTACAGCACTCTCCAAAAACATTAACCTTCATACCAGCATAGCGCCAGGCATGAACATCTGGGCAGATAGAAACGGGGTTTTAACCATATTACGAAATCTTACAGGCAATGCTTTTAAGTTTACAAAAGCTGGTGGCACCATAACCATTACTGCATTGGCCATAGACGCTTTCGCTGTCATCAGGATTTCAGATACTGGTATAGGCATTTACGAAGAACAGCTGCCCCAACTTTTCAACCAGAAAAAAGAAAAGCGTACCTGGGGCATTGGTGGAGAAAAAGGATTGGGCATTGGGCTCAAGCTGGTGCATGATTTTGTACTGATGAATGGTGGGCATATTACTGTAGAAAGCCAGCAGGGAAACGGTACTACCTTTATCGTAAAGTTGCCCCTGAGCAACAGGGTTCAATTTAAGCATGAACCAAGCAGACCAATGGCAAAATAATTGTCAGCCAACAGGCAGCACAGGCATTACGCATTATTGCAGCGTATTGGCTGGAACTTAATTCCGCTACGTATTGTCAAAATAAGGGCTGCATAACAAAGAATTTCCAATAACTTTGCAGCCGTATTCTCAACAACATGATTGCAGCAAACAATATTTCCCTTCAGTACGGAAAGCGTGTACTATTCGACGAAGTTAACATACGCTTTACAGCGGGCAATTGCTACGGCGTAATTGGTGCCAATGGCGCAGGCAAGTCTACATTTTTAAAAATTCTTGCAGGTGATATTGATCCTAATTCCGGCACGGTGTCTATAGATACCGGTAAACGTATGGCGGTACTTCGCCAGAATCACTTTGCTTTCGACGAATTTACTGTGTTGGATACTGTAATGATGGG
>JASLAE010000456.1 GCA_030147305.1 Cesiribacter sp. | reverse complement strand
CAAAAAATTCGGATATCTTAAAAAGATTCAAGTGTATGAGCAAGAGAGTTGTTACCTCCCTGATGTTAGTTGCCGTAGCGGTATGTGCATGGTGGACAGGGCGAGATTTGGTAACACAAAATCTGTTTTTTAAAGAGAAGTCAGGCAGCCGCGTTGCGCAGGTTCAGCAAGAAAAAATTGTAGAAGAGGTATTACCTGAACCAACCCTGTTGTTTGGGATGGTAGTAGATTCTTTTCAGGTGGTAGAACAAACGATCAAACCCCGCCAGAATCTGGCCGATATCTTAAACCCCTTCAACATAGAAGCACGCCTTGCCAGCGAACTGGCACAAAAATGCCGCGATATCTTTGATGTACGCCAGCTGATCGCCAATAAAAAGGTTACGATCCTGGCGAGCAAAGACAGTTCTCAGACAGCGCAGTTCATGATCTACGAGCCTAATCCAACAGAGTTTGTTGTGTTCTCCTTAGGCGATACGCTGGGTGCAACAATTGTGCAGCGCGAAGTTAAAACAGTAGAGAAAAGTATTTATGGGGTAATTACCAGCTCCCTATCAGAAAGTATGTTAGAGGCAGGAGGCAACCCAGCACTTACCAGTAAGCTGGTAGACGTTTTTGCCTGGCAGATCGATTTTTTTAGAATCCAGAAAGGAGATTCTTTCCGGGTGATTTATGAAGAAAAATGGGTGGAAGACAAACAGATTGGAGTTGGTAAAATCCTTGCCGTACAGTTTAATCACGAGAACCAGCCTTACCATGCATTCTATTACGATCAGGGTGAAGGCAGTAGCTACTTCGATGAAAATGGCAACAGCCTGCGTCAGGCATTCCTGAAAGCTCCGCTTAATTTTACCCGTATAAGTTCACGCTATACAATGAAGCGTTTCCACCCGGTACAAAAACGCTGGAAGGCACACCTGGGCACAGATTATGCCGCTCCCCGTGGCACACCTATTTATACGGTAGGTGATGGTGTAGTAGTGGAGGCTGGCCGGAATGCTGGCAATGGAAATTATGTAAAGGTGAAACACAATGGCACTTACACCACGCAGTACCTGCACATGAGCAAAATTGCTAAAGGAATGCGCAAAGGCACTCATGTGCGTCAGGGTCAGGTAATCGGTTATGTAGGCAGTACGGGTCTTGCAACGGGCCCTCACCTGTGCTTCCGTTTCTGGAAAAATGGCAAACAGGTTGACCCATTCTCTGTGAAGATGCCACCTGCAGAACCTATTGATGAACAGCATTTGCAGGCTTTTGAAGAAGTTAAACTGCAATACAGCGAGCGTCTGGCTACCATTACAGCGCCTGAAGATCAAGTCGAAGAAACTGCTTCAGCCGATTTGCGGGCAAGCTTATAAAATACAAAATTTGATAATGTAAAAAGCACAGCGGATTGAGCTGTGCTTTTTGCTTTTAAGCCTGCAGGTGGACTATTACTGTCTTACCTACGCGCGTGTATCTTGCTGCCAAAGGCTTATACAATGGGTTCTGCTATAGATCATCATCTTGATCGCTAATAATAGAGTAATACAGCCTTAAAACTATATACATACAAATCTGTATGTGTTTAAATATTGCATCCTCAGCCATTATAGGTTGCATCCCAGGGGTTTCATTACTGATATTATGCTAAACAAGTACAGTCAGGTAGCATTGCTTTTTAGCATAAGAATTTATCTGCTCAGCAAGATCACGTATTAGCTGTCAAATAAAAGACCACTGCACAAAGCAGTGGTCTTAGTTATACTGTAGCTTTTTTAAAATGCCTTTTAAGCCAGCTTTCTCCGGCTGGCAGCAGCCATTTTTGTTCCAGCTCTCCTTTGCTAACCACCAGGGTATTGATAAGTTCCGTTTGAGGATGAATGATCCCCTGGCCAATCAATGCCTTTACCTCTGAAAGCGGGTAAGCCTTAACAGAACCTGCGATCCTGAAATAAACCAGGCTGCGGTCGGTTAAACTCAGGTTGATGGTTTGCTCCAGTGTACGGATAAACCCAACGGAACTGTCAATGGAGCAACCGCTGGCCTGTTGTGCTGCTTCATCTACAGCCAGCAAAAGAAATTGCCCCATCAGCACCTGATAAGAAGCTTTCAGGGGTGTGCCATGCGTTGCCCAACTACCCAGAAATGTAGGTGCAGCAGCTTCAATAGTTGCTATTTCATCAGTTGTAAAGGGCCTGGGCGCGCCATATACCCAAAGCCGTGCTGTATCTGGTAATTGATGAAAAGAGGTATACATATTAGTTTCTGCTTCTATTGTTGATGAATCGTTTGGTTAAGAAAGCAATTTTTGCTTTTAGAGTTCCATGCTGCTTCCAAATCAAAAGCTGGAAAACGCCTTGGTTATACAAGTAGTAACTATTTAATAATAACCATAAAGCAGTCTTTAACCAGGCAGGCGTTGGCGCGCAAAATGCTTACCGTCTGAGAAGCTTAATATGATGCTTACAAGCTCCGGTCAATCAGCTCGGCCAGGTCTACTACGTTTACTTCATTTTCCTTATTTCTGGCTTTAACACCATCAGACAGCATTACCATGCAGAAGGGACAGGCCACTGCTATGGTTTGGGCACCGGTTGCCAGTGCTTCATCGGCACGCTCTACGTTTACATCTTTAGTACCTGGTTCTGGTTCTTTCCACATCTGTGCGCCGCCGGCACCACAGCAAAAGCCTTTTGCTTTAATACGCTTCATTTCCACCAGCTCCGCATCCAGTGCTTCCAGCACTTCGCGGGGGGCTTCATATATGCCATTGGCTCTACCCAGGTAGCAGCTATCGTGGTAGGTGATCCGTTTGCCTTTAAACTCTCCCCCACCCTTCAAGGTAACTTTGCCATTGTTGATCAGCTCCTGCAGAAATTGTGAATGGTGCATTACTTCATAATGACCGCCAAGTACAGGATATTCATTTTTAATAGTGTTGAAGCAGTGCGGGCAGGCCGTTACAATGCGCTTTATTTCATATCCGTTCAGTACCTGTATGTTGCTCATGGCCTGCATCTGAAACAAAAACTCATTTCCTGAGCGGCGGGCAGGATCGCCGGTACAGCTTTCTTCCTGGCCAAGCACGGCAAATTTAATGTTAAGCTTGTTCAGGATCTTTACAAAAGCGCGGGTTACATTTTTATAACGGTCGTCGAAACTGCCAGCGCAGCCAACCCAAAACAGTACATCAGGTGTTTCTCCGGCAGCCGCCAGCTCAGCGGCGGTAGGCACTTTATATTCCATCTTATAGAATTAGAAATTAAATTTAAGACTAGACACTAAGAAAGCAGTAAAGAACAGTTATGCTTAATTATTCCTTGTTTTTAAGCTGATCGGCCCAGTTAAAGCGATCACTTGGCGGAAATTTCCAGGGTGCAAAGGAAGTCTCTATGTTCTGGTACATGATCTGCCATTCCTGTGGGCTGCTGCTTTCTTCCATGGCCATATAACGCCTGATCTGTAGAATCACGTCCAGGGGGTTAATCATAACCGGGCAGGCTTCTACACAGGCCTGGCAGGTTGTACAGGCGTTAATCTCTTCTTCGGTAATATAGTCGCGGAAAAGCGTTTTGCCATCTGCCAGTCCAGGACCGCCCGCATCGAGACTTTTGCCTACTTCCTCGGCCCGGGCACGTACATCCATGACGATTTTACGTGGCGATAATTTTTTACCCGTTTGCCAGGCCGGACACATGCTGCTACAGCGACCGCACTGGGTACAGGTGTAGGCATCCAACACATTTTTCCAGCTCAGGTCATTGATGTCTTTGGCGCCAAAACGACCAATTTCAGCGCCTTCTCCGGGTGCTTGTGGTGTATCACCATTGGTGGTGGTGTCTAGCGGAATGCCCAGCATTGTTTTAACTTCCTGGGTCACTACAGGCATATTGCGCATTTCTCCTTTTGGTTTTACATCACCATAATAGGTATTGGGAAAAGCCAGGAAAATGTGCAGATGTTTTGAGTAAGTGATATAGACAGCAAAGGCCAGAATTCCAATAATGTGTATCCACCAGGTAGTTCTCTCCAGCATAATGAGGGAAGGCGTGCTCATATCCTGAAATAAGGGAGTAAGCAGCCCGCTGAAAAAGAATTTGCCTGTTGCCACGTAGCGTTCATCCCTTGCCTGTAATAAGGTATCGGTCGCGTTCATGATAAGAATGGCTGACATCAGCACAATTTCATAGATAAGGATCAGGTTGGCATCCAGCTTTGGCCAATGCGTCATTTCCTCTCCTTTAAAGCGGTTAAGTTTTAACACGTTGCGCCTGATAAGGAAAATCACACAAGAGATCAGGATGAGTACAGCCAGTAACTCAAAGAGGTTGAGCGCTGCCGTGTAGAGGCCGTCGCCACCAATAATGCTGGCAAAGAAGCGATGAGAGCCAAAAATGCCATCAATGATAAATTCCAGAATCTCTACGTTGATGACAAAAAAGCCAACATAGATGAAAAGGTGGAGCACCGCCGGGATAGGCCGTTTAAACATTTTGCTTTGCCCAAAAGCCACCAGCAGCATGTTGCGCCAGCGTTGGTCTTTGTGATCGGTCCGATCCTGAGGTAGCCCTAAATTAATGTTGCGGCTAATAAACCGTGCCCGCTTTGCAATAAGCCAGACAGTGATACCGATTAATATGATAAAAATGAGACGCTGTAAGAGTTCCATAAAGGCGTATCCGTTAGTTATTTGCTATTACTTGGTACTTGGGGTTAAAATCTTTTTTCTGGTAAATGTTTGCCAAGAAAAATTTCTATACTACTTTTGTACTCCCAATCGGCTGGTGATGTAGCTCAGTTGGTAGAGCAAAGGACTGAAAATCCTTGAGTCGGTGGTTCGATTCCACTCATCACCACAACAGCAAGACCCTTCCCTAACAGTGGAAGGGTTTTTTTGTTTTAGTGCTTCAATCGATTGCAGACGCATGGTTTTCAGGTTTTACAGGGCCTAAGGTACAAAAAGATCTGAAAGGATAGTATGCATGCAGAGCAATTTATCGCTGTTCTAAAAATAATAGAACCGTTGCTGTAATAATATGATTAGAAGCGTGTAAATTCTTATACTTTTCTGCACTTATACAAGATTTGGTTTCAACAATGCTGTGAGCTTTACACATCCAGCCACGGTTTAGAATAATGTAAATTAAATAGAAATGCTGCTTCCCATGAAAAAGGTTTTCGTCCTGTTGTTTATGCTGCTTTCTACAGCAATTTGCTTTGCACAGGCTACCCCGGAACAAGAGGTGCAGGATGCAGAGTATGCATGGTTACGGGCATATGAACAAAATGATACACTGGCCATGGACCAGTATGTTGCCGATGGTTTCCTGATCAGGTACCCGAGTGGTAAGGTAGACACCAAAGAGAACCTTATGCAAATGCTCCGTACGCAGGCAAGTACACCTTCTACCTTAAAATTATCTACAGAACAAACCACCGCGCATGTCTGGGGTAATACGGTTATTTTAAGAGGGATTGTAATTTCAGAATTTGAAATAGCCGGCAAGACTCAACAGGAAAGGCAGTACTATACCGATACCTGGTTAAAAACAGACAAAGGCTGGCAGGTGATCGCCTCCCACCTGAGTGATGTAGCTAAGCCTGTTGCGGCTAAAAAAAATAATCAGAACACAACAAAGAGAAAGCGGGCAGAGTAAAGGTTCAGTTGAAAGTAACAAAGGGGCCTCTACCCATTGCTGCTAAATCTTTAAGTATGATGCCCTACTTTTCCATGCCTGTTCGTTCACACGAGCAGCATCACTGCTGTTTATTCTCCCAGCAGTTTAGGTAAATCTTTATCGGGTACGGTTAATAAGCCGGCAGCCGGCAAACGGCGGGTCATTTCCTGCCAGTTCTTATCTTTTTTATAAATCTTCCTGAGCATCGCAGCTGCCTCGGCTACTTTTCCACCATTAGCAAGTGTGATGGCATGCCAGTACTGCATCTCCAGATTTTCAGGAAACATCTGCTCTGCAGCCGTATATTCTGCCATGGCGCCGGGCATATCTCCTTTTTCTATGGCCAGGTCTCCCCTGTTCATATGCTCATAGGCCCGGAATACCTTCAACAGCCGCTCCATTTCCTTGAGTGGCTCAGGGTTGTCATCTACCCGCAGATCTATCACCTTATCGCTCCAGGGCTGGTTGCTTGCCTTGCCTTTTACCACCAGCAATGCGGCAGATTGCTGTCCGCGAATATCGCCACCGGCAGCCTGTCCGGCCTGCATGGCGGCCAAAACACGCTCTGCCAGGGGCAATTGCTTGTTTTTTTCGAAAGACTTGGCCATAGCAGGCCATACCTTATCATTCAGCATCATATTAGCCTGTACAGAGAAGTTTGTTCCAGTGGTATGGCCGGCATATTCAACACAGTTTTTACCGGTATGTACGGCTACTCTGCCTAAGGTATCAATCAGTGCAACCTGGCGGTATTCGCGTGCCTCATCATCACTTAATAGTATATCCAGCGCTTCCTGTGGTGTTTTACCTTCTTTTAAAAGCGCAAGACCGCGCATGCCAAAAGATACGTTAACAAAAGACTGCGTGGCCACCGCACCAACACCTGCTTCGGCCCAGGATACTGCATTGCCAACGCTAAACCAGTGGCTTTGTACGCCCACAGCCATTTCGCCAGTGGCAGAATCGCGGGCTACTATAGAATAGGTATGGGCAAAGGGATCTTGAGGCTTTGTCATCTGGGCAAAGAGGTTACTGGCGCAGAAGATAAAAAACAAAAACAAAAAAATTATAGGTTTCATATCGATAGTACCTGATAGTGTTTGAAAGCAATATAGCGGATAGAACAATAAGTTATTATCTAAAAAATTTTCTAAATGGCTTTTACGCAATAAGCCAGTATACGCTGCAAGCACTTGCTAACAATTACAGCAGTCCATCAATGGCAAAAAGATTTGTAGCACACCCTCGTTAAAGTAAGCTGCGTAACCAATATACCTGCTATTATAGATGTATTGCACTCATACGTTTGTACTATAGCCAGGTTTTTACAACGTAGGTGCAAAAAAAAGCCTCCGGTCACAGCTGTGACCGGAGGCTCTTATTTATAGGTTTGTAGCTTAAAGCTAAATAATGACTTGGCCTGGGACAGACTCAGGGCGACTAGTCACGACTGGAAAGTTTGGAAAGCAGTCGCAGGATTTCCAGGTATAGCCAAACCAGGGTTACCAGCAGGCTAAATGCTGCATACCATTCCAGATGCTTGGGAGCACCCATGGCAGCACCTTCTTCTATAAAAGCAAAGTCCAGCACAAGGTTAAGTGCAGCAATAACCACGACCACAACACTAAAGCCTATGCCGATAAGTCCGGATTCGTGAATGAACGGCATCTGATAGCCAAATAGGTTCATCAGCATAGACAGCACATAAACCAGTGCAACAGCACCTGTTGCAGCCATCAAGCCCGCTTTAAATCCCTCTGTAGCTTTGATAACACCGGTTTTATAAGCCACCAGCATACAAATAAAGACACCAAGTGTTAACCCCACCGCCTGAAAGGCAATACCCGGCATCATTAGTTCAAAGAAGAGGGTAATACCACCCAGAAATAAGCCTTCTATGAAAGCGTAAAAAGGGGCTGTGTATTTAGCAATTCCGGTTTTGAAGATGGTAACCATGGCAAGGATAAATCCTGCGATGCCAGTACCAATGAGCAAAGGTTGTGGCGGCACCATACCACCGGTAATAAGGGTCCAGCTGATGGCTGCACCAGCCACTACAATCAGGATCAGGAGAAAGCTTTTGTCTACGGCTCCTTTTACCGTCATCACATCGGAGCCCTGGGCATAGTAGCTGCCAGAAAAGGCTTTTTTAAGGGCAGGGTTACTTGAACGCATAAGAGTTAAGAGATTTAAGCGTATTTGTTTGGGTGAAATTAAAAAATTAATCTATTAACCCCACGTAATAGCACTACTGTGTAAGATAATAGGATTTAATATACAACTTCAGCTTTAACAGATATGATAGCCGAGGTGCGCTTATCCAATTACTAATAGACATGGACAATAAAAAACCCGCTACTGCATATAACAGGAGCGGGTTTTTAGAATGAGGTAATACCCTTTTTAATTGAAATGCTTCAGCCGTATCACTTCCTTTTCGGTAAGATAGCGCCAGTTACCACGCGGCAGGTCTTTTTTCGTTAATCCGGCATAAATAACCCGGTCAAGTCCAATAACGTCGTAGCCAAGCGATTCAAAGATACGGCGCACAATGCGGTTACGCCCAATGTGTATCTCGAGCCCAATTACGGTTTTGTCCGGAGTTACATACCCAAGCTCGTTTACCGGGGCCGGACCATCTTCCAGCACCAATCCTTGTTGAATTTTCTCGAAGTCTTCCTCGGTAAGAGGCTTATCGAGCAGTGCCTGGTATACTTTCTTGATCTGATAGCTGGGGTGACTGAGCTTTTCTGCAAGTTCGCCGTCATTGGTCAGCAGCAACAGGCCGGTTGTATTGCGGTCCAGGCGGCCAACGGGGTAGATACGCTGTTCGGCGGCATCATCTACCAATTGCATTACAGTCTTACGCTCCTGTGGATCTTCCGTTGTGGTGATAAAATCCTTGGGCTTGTTCAGCAGCACGTACACCAGCTTCTCGGGGTTGATCTTTCTGCCGTTGTACGTGACCGTATCATTGCGGCTAACTTTATGCCCCATTTGTGTGATCACTTCACCATTTACCTTTACCTGGCCACTGGCAATAAGCTCATCGGCATCGCGTCTGCTACAGATACCGGCATCTGCTATATACTTGTTTAGGCGGATGTTAGCTTCCGTATGATCGGTTTTAGGTGCTTTGCTCCTTATTTTGCTAAAGTCGTAGGTTGGCGGTGTGGAAGTGCTAACGCTCTTGCGTTCAGTCAAATCTTTTTTTTTAAAAGGAGTACGGCCTTCAGCATCTGAGCGTGTATTCTCGCTTTTGTTGCTGCGGCTTTCTCTTCTGGGGCCTTCTCCACGTGGAACATCTGTGCGGCGGGCGGCACTGCTTTTAGGATTTTCAAACCTGCTTTCGCCACGGCGACCGCTATTTCCACGTGCTGTACGGGAATCTTCAGCGCGGGAATCGCTACGGCGGCCATCACCACGGAAGCTGTCTTCGCGGTTGCTGCTGGTGCGGCGATTGCCATATCCTTCTGATCGGGTCTCGCCAGATCGGGTCTCGCCAGACCGGGTCTCGCCAGACCGGGTTTCTCCAGATCGTGGTCCGCCGGTTCTGGGTCTGCCGGAGGAGTTACCTTCATAGCGGCTATCCTGGCGGCCATCTTCACGCGGCGCGCGGTAGGGTCTTCCTGTTCCGTCACTATCCTGCTCTCCGAACCCGGCGCGGGGCTTGTTACCGTATGAGCGCTGGCCTTCTGCCCGTGGGCCATTCCGGCGACCATCTTCGCGAGGTCCCTGGCCTGGGCGGCGGTTATAGCCACCTGTGCTTTCACTGTCTTTTCTAAAGCCGGAACGTTCTCCAGTCCTGAATTTTTTGCCTCCCTCCCCTTCATCATTAAAATTACGGCGGGGGCGTGCGGAATTGTCGCCACGCGGCCCATCTGTACGGCGGCTTTCTGTTCTTTCTCCACTTGCCGGGCGATAACGGCGGCCAGCTTCCTCACGCTGTTTCCACTCTTTGTTGTCGTCGGGATCTAGAATTGGAGAATAGCGTTTATCAGAGAAACCCGCTGCTCTGCTACCTTCATTGGTGCGAGGCCTGCGTGGACGCTCACTGCGTTCTTCTCCTGTAGGTTTTGGAGAGAACTTACGGTTGGGTTTGTTCATCGAATCGTATTACGTACTAACGTAGTTTGTATTTTTGTGCGGTTTGCAGCAGTATATGCTTGCTTTACTGTTCTTCGCCTATTTTGTTGTCGTCGGCTGAGAAATCTTTTGGTGTGGGCAGGTCTTTTAGACTGTCGAGGCCAAAATGTTCTCTAAACTTGCGGCTGGTGCCGTAGAGCAGTGGGCGGCCAATAGCTTCAGCTTTTCCTTTAATCTCTACCAGTTCTTTTTCCAGAAGCTTCTGGATCGTGTAATCACAGTTAACGCCTCGTATTAATTCTACTTCGTTTTTGGTGATAGGTTGCTTGTAAGCAATAATGGCCAGCGTTTCTAAGGCCGAGGTAGACAGGCGTTTTTTCGATTGTTGTTTTAGAAGTATTCCAATACTGGCAGCATAGGCCGGTTTGGTCATAAACTGATAACCTCCGGCAAGCGAAACAAGTTCAAAAGCAAAGTCAGGGCTCTGGTACCGCTGTTGTAGCTGCAGCACTGCTGCTGCAATATGTCCTTCCGGCACATCTGCCCCAAACATTTCAGAAAGGGCACTTTTTATGTCTGCTACTGCCAAAGGCGCGGGCGAGCAGAAAATAAGTGCCTCTACATGATTTTGCAGAAAATCCAAAGAGCGCGTTCTTATGTATTTTTAGCCAGTTTGGCTTCTATTGAGTGCATGGTATGCGGCACAGCGCGCAAACGGTCTTTGCTGATTAGCTTACCGGTATCAACGCAAATGCCATAGGTTTTATTTTTAATGCGTACCATTGCGCTTTCCAGCTGATTGATAAACTTCTGCTGACGCGCAGCCAACTGTGTTAAGCTTTCACGTTCGGCAGCATCTGCCCCATCTTCAAGCATTTTAACAGGTCCGCCACTATCTAGGGTGTACTCACTGGTTTTATTAAGTGTTTCTTTGATGTATTTAAGTTCCGTTTTGGCTTTATCAAGCTTACCCTGAATAAGCGTTTCAAACTCTTTTAAATCTTCATCAGAGTACCGTGCTGTTGCTTCGTTAGACATGGGCTTACCGTTTATCTTTAAACACTAGATCAAACAAAAAAGTCATAGACCGCAAAAAATAATGCTGGTGAGAAGAGCATTCAAGTCTTCAGGGCGCAAATATCGATATTTTTCTTGAAACTAAGAAATAAATAAGATTTCTTGACTGACTACTATTTGCAAACATATAATAACAAACCGAGATGAAGAATATATTGTTACTGGGTCTCCTTTTATTTACAATGGCAGCTACTGCACAAAACAAACAGGTTGTGCTGGTAATCCATGGTGGGGCAGGCACCATTAAACCAGAAAATATGACCCGGGAGCTTGAAGCTGCCTATGAGCAAAAGCTTCGGGAGGCGCTTAATGCAGGTTATGGAGTATTGGAAGGTGGCGGCACCAGCCTGGAAGCCATCACCACGGCTATTCAGCTTATGGAAGAATCTCCTTTCTTTAATGCCGGCCGAGGTGCTGTGTTTACCCATGAAGGTAAAAATGAACTGGACGCTTCTATGGTACGGTGTGCGCAGTAGCCCTTGATAGCAACGGTAACCTGGCAGCCGGCACCTCTACGAGTGGCATGGCCATCAAACGCTGGGGTCGTGTTGGAGACGCACCAATCATAGGAGCCGGCACCTATGCCAGCAACGCTACCTGTGCGGTTTCCGCTACTGGCCATGCAGAGTTTTTCATTAGAAACGTGGTAGCCTATGATGTGGCCGCCCGTATGAAGTGGCCGCCCGTATGAAGTATGCTGGCCTGAGCCTGCAACAAGCTGCCGATGAAGTGATAATGAAATCATTGAAGGAGCAGGGCGGAGAAGGGGGTGTAATTGCGCTTGACAGCAAAGGCAATATTGCAATGCCATTTAAT
>JASLAE010000422.1 GCA_030147305.1 Cesiribacter sp. | reverse complement strand
CAGCCATGTTGCTGTCGGTCAGTCTCTTATCCTCTTGTGCCTGGTTTGATCTCGATGATTTTATACCTGATAAAAATGCACCACAAAATACGCCGGAAGAAATAGTATTCACGGAGGAAAATCTTTTTCCGGAAGGGATAGAATGGGACGCCATGTACAAGCGGTTCCTAGTCTCATCTGTGGTGAATGGCTCTATAGGAGAGGTTACCGATGATGGATTTTACAAAGAGTTAATCAATGACCCGGATATTCCTTCAACCATTGGCATCCACATAGACCAGGCCGGCAATAGGCTTTTGGTTGCTGTGTCTGACCTGGGCGTTAGCTCCAAAAGTTCAGAAGAAAACATTGCTAAATTAACAGGCCTGGCCGCTTACGATCTGCATACAGGAGCGCGATTGTTTTATACCCGACTAGATCACTTGCTGACAGATATGCCTCACTTTGCCAATGATGTAACTGTTGATGATACCGGGAATGCCTATGTTACCGATAGTTATAGCGGCGCCATTTACAGCGTAACTCCAGAGGGAAATGCCTCAATCTTTTATCACGATGCCGCCCTTACTCCTGAACCAGGGGGTATTGGTCTAAATGGTATTGATTACGACCCTCGAGGCTATCTGATTGTTGCCAAATCTGATGAAAACAAGCTGCTGCGCTTCCCTATTAATGCTCCTGCTGATTATACAGAAATTAGTGTACCTACTGCGTTACTGAACCCCGATGGACTCTACCTGAAAAGCACCAGAGAGCTGGTGGTGGTGAATAATGCATCCGGAGGCGAAAATGCCAAAGTTGTTACCCTTATCAGCAACGATAAATGGCAGCATACCCAAGTAAAAGATAGTTATGAAACCGGCGCTGTTTTTCCAACAACAGCAACTGTTCGCCAGGGCCAGGTTTATGTACTGTACGCCTATCTACACGTATTGCTTTCCGGTGGCAGTCAGGATGAGTTCAAGATCCAGCGGCTTGACTAAAAAGAGTTAAGCATACCTTTCTTAGAAACCTCAACTTTGGTTTTCTACCATTAAGCAATGAGTTATCTAAACCCATTGCTTAATGGCGGAAGGTTAATAAATGTCTTTAAGAGCCATAGTCTCCACCAGCCATGCCGCCATCGCAGCCTCTCAACAAAAGAAAGACAAGCACAATAGCCACGATAAGCCCCAGGCAACCGCAGCCCATGCCTCTTCTTCTGCCAACTCCACCACCTCTGCCACCCATTAATCTGTTTAAAATGTAGAGTCTAAAAAAATTCTTTAACATGCGCGCATGATTTAGAGTAAAAAAAATAGCCGGCACTTTTTTGCCGCTCCAGCACCACAGCCAAAATTTTGCTTCGTGGAATTGGTTGCTTCCATAAACACAGAAAAGCAGCTTTGGTTACACACAATATGTAACCAAAGCTGCTTTCACCAACATCTATTGAATATATTTTATAGCAGCTATGCCTGAGGAGTTATTTATAAGCCTATTTATTTTGTTCGTTTAACTTCCAGCTGTAATAGCGATAGGTAACAGTTGCATCGGCATTAACGGGCACACCGCTGTACTCACTAATAGCTTCCTGCAGTGAGCGACCCTCGGTAAAATCATCCTGGAACCAGTCAAAAATTTTGGACAGCTCCAGCTTATGGGTACTTACCGCATTTTTATCCGGGTCGTTTAAGAAGGTACGCGCCTGGTCAGCCAGCTGCTCCTCCAGCCTGTCGGCTACATAGGCCTCCTGCCTGAGCTTGGGACAAGAACGGGCGGCACAGACAAGTGCAAAATGAATGCGCGGTTCTTTGAAAGCAGGTCTGATGATGCTATGCTCAATATTGTTCAGGTCAAGTTCCTGCCCGCCAATCTTAATAAATTTAACATCCCAGGGAGAAACGACAAACGGAATTTGTATGCCTTCTTTTACATCATTGATACTCTCAATGGGATAGTGCCGCAGAATAAGTTCTATGGTATAGGCATTATATGCATTGATCCAGTACGCAAGCTGTTCTTCCCGGCTCCAGGAGTCCTCATCTGGTGGGTGTGTTTCCAGAATGCGCAAATAATCTTTTAACTTTTCCCTGTCTTCTACAAACCCCTTATAGTCTACCATCCCCCTGGCATCTACTCTTTTCTTTAAGAGTGCGTCCCAGGCATCATGTGCCGGTGCTTTGGTGCCCTTTGCGCCTATTTGTATCTGGGCACAGGCTGGTATACTGCATGCCTGTAAACAAAACAAAAGCATTACAAAGCAGAGGCGACGGGTAAGACTTTGAATGTACATCCTGTGTTGGAATTTAATCGAACTATGGTTTATAAAAAGGAAAGAGATTTAGTGCTACCCATTAAAGTGTACCGTTGCGTCACGCTACCGATAGCCTTAAATTAACGGTATGTGAATGAAAGGCTTATTCAGCCGGTACAATGAGTAGGTTAGTGGGCAAATCAGCGAGGATATATTCCAGGTCATGCGGAAACATCCGGTCAAAGAAATTAAGATTTCGGCGAGGAGATTCTGTGATCAGCAGATCGGCCTCTACATTTCGGGCAAACTTTGCCAGCTCGTATCCGGATTTGCCAGCAGCAACCTTTATGTTGATCCGAAGTCCTTTGCAATCCGGGCAGCGGTCCAGGACACTCTGCACAGAAGCAATCTCTTCCTGCAGCAATGAGCGTCGGGTTTCGGAATATTCATGCTCGGGATCTTCGCCTGCTAACGCCATGGTTAACCCATACATCTTTACTTCTTTGATGATATGGATTTGCCTGCTTTTTTCGAGTTGCCCCAGCCTGCAACCGGTCTGAATGGTAACCAGGGCCTCGGCCCGGTCTCCGGCATGAATGGCAATGCGCTTAAAGGGCACAGGGGACTTGCTTGGTTCTGTGATTACCAGCACCGGGCACTCTGCCTTCCGCAGAATTTTGCGGGCTACTGAACCAATGTAGTAACGGAAAATATTTTCTTTTTTCAGGGCTCCTGCTACCAATAAGTCTACTTTATTTTTTTGACAAACCGATAAGATATGTTTCACAGGATCTCCCTCTTCCCAGGCGACCTTTACAGCTTCCATCCGAAGACCCGCATCGGCAAATTGCTGCTGCAGCAAGAGTTCCTTCTCCTGATTGCGTTCACCCACATGAATAAAGAGAAGCTCAGCATCGAATAGTAGCTGTAGCCGTTGAGCTTCAATAATAAGGGCCTGCTGGCGAGGAGAAAAAGCAATAGCAATGGCGATTTTTTTAAACATAGCTGAGGGTCAAAGGTGCACCCGCTTTAAAATAGGAATATTTTATTAATAAAGTAGCTTTTATTTTGTATTTGGCTTCTTTTTCTTCTTTAGATAGTGTACTAAAACAGTGCCAGTTCAGTAGTATTCCTTTATTTATCTTATTGTTACATATTTAACAACGCTGATAAAATAAGTTTTATGTTCTTTGTTGTGCTAAACATCTGGTCCTGATTTTTTCTTTTCTTACTGTTTAAGTAAACTGCTCTGTAATTGTGTTCCTTTACTGTTTTCTTTCAAGCTATTAATGTGGTTGTTCCTTCTGTATATTAGACGTAAAGTTCACCTGAAGAGTAACAAAGGGTATGCAAAAGATTTGTCCTGTCTGCCTGCAAATTACGGGCGGTACGCAATGCTTTAAATTAGCCCTGCAAGGCGATACAAAACCTACCCACTGCAGAAATTTATAGTGCCTGTTAGCACCATAAAAAATTTTCCGAGTACATGCAAGCTTTATTAAGGCCTTAAATTTAGGATGCTGTAAGCTTTAAAACTGCACATGGAGACTTTGTCACATACCGAGATTATTAAGCTACTGCTGCAGTTAAGCATCATCCTGATCTCCGGCAGGCTTATGGCGGAAGTAGCCCGCAAGTTTAAGCTGCCCGCTGTGGTAGGTGAAATTATTGCGGGCATCATCCTGGGACCAACAATCTTTGGCAGGTTCTTACCTGTTCAATTCGATGAACTCTTCCCCAGCCTGGGCCCTTCCATGCTGGTGCTGGATGGCTTTGTACGAATTTCTGTAGTACTGCTACTTTTTATTGCCGGACTGGAGGTTCAGCTAAGTATTGTACTACAACAAGGCAAACAGGCACTTTATACAAGCTTTTTTGGGCTTGTAATACCTTTTGGCCTTGGATTCATCATCCCCTTTTACTATCCCGAATTCTTCGGAATGCAGCCACAGGCTGACCGGCTAATCTTTTCTTTGTTTGTAGGCACTGCTATGTCTATTAGTGCCTTGTCGGTTATTGCCCGAATTCTTATGGATTTGGACATGTTCAGGACCCGCATGGGTATGCTTATCATAGCATCTGCCATGCTGGATGATATTACCGGCTGGCTTATCTTTTCTGTTATCATCAGCATGATTGGCATTAGTGGAGAGGGTTTTAGCCTGCCTGTTACCATTCTGCTTACTGTAGGGTTCGCTACCTTTATGTTAACGTTTGGCAGAGGCCTCATTAACTGGGCCCTACCCCATGTAAACCGTAAGTTCTCATGGCCAGGTGGTTTACTCTCGCTGTCCCTTGGCTTTTGCTTTATAGCAGCCGCCCTCACAGAATTTATAGGTATCCATGCCGTTTTCGGCGCCTTTATCTTTGGCATAGCGTTAGGTGATTCTGAACACATGCCTGAGCGGGCCAAAGAGATTATGCACCAGTTTGTTAACAATATCTTTGCCCCTATCTTTTTTGTTTCTGTGGGCCTTAAAATGAATTTTATCACCAACTTCGACCCATTTTTGATTCTGGTTGTCCTATTGATTGCTTTTACCGGAAAGGTAGTAGGATGTGGATTTGGCACTTACCTGGGCGGGTATAGCCTTCGGGAATCCCTGGCAGTTGGCTTTGGCATGAATGCACGCGGCTCTATGGAGATCATCCTGGGGCTCATAGCACTGGAAAATCATATCATCAATGAAAACTTCTTTATAGCATTGGTCTCTGTTACCTTAGTGACCAGTATCACCAGCGGCCCCTTTATGCGCATGTTTCTGAAACCTGCGAAGATTAAAAGTATTTCCTAAAGTGGCCCGGCCAGCCACTGGCTAACTCTAAAAGCTACTTTCAGAAGCCTCTGCCTGCGCTTTCTAACCTGCCTTAAGGCGCATTTCAATAGATAAGGACACTCAAAAACTTACTTTATTATTGCTATATTAAGCCTGTATTGGTGTAATCTGCTTTCTTCAGGTTTTAACTGCTTTTTTGCTATTGTGGGCCTTTTTCTGATATTCAGCAGGTTTAGCGATTTGCGGTAGGCTTATGTATAAACTGACTATTAAAACCAGGGGCAGCAACATTCATATTATTACACCTCCTGCACCCTAAATTAGAAGAGGCTATTTCTTTTGCATTGCTATAGCCAACAGGCTGCAGGAGCCAAAAAACGTTAAAACCTATATTCCATTTCCTGCCAGGGATTCATAAATTGGAAGTTAAAACTGCACATGGAGAGTTTATCACATAGCGAGATAATTAAGCTACTGCTGCAGTTAAGTATATTATTGATCTCCGGCCGGCTCATGGCAGAGGTAGCCCGCAAGCTGAAGCAGCCTGCTGTGGTTGGAGAAATACTGGCAGGCATTCTCCTTGGCCCCACTGTTTTTGGTATGGTGGCTCCCCTACAATTTCATCTTTTATTTCCATCGACCGGGGCCTCTGCCCTGGTGTTCGATGGCTTTGTGCATATTGCTGTAATTCTGCTCTTGTTTATTGCAGGCCTCGAGGTAGAACTGAACCTGGTATGGCAGCAGGGCAAGCAGGCAGTCTATACCAGCCTTTTTGGACTGGTGATCCCCTTTATCCTCGGTTTTGTATTCCCCTATTATTTTCCTGCCTTTTTTGGTCGTGAGCCGGGGGCAGACCGCTTAACGTTTGCGCTATTTGTTGGCACAGCCATGTCTATAACGGCCCTGCCGGTTATTGCCCGTATTCTCATGGACATGAACCTTTTCCGTACCCGCACAGGAATGCTCATTGTGGCTTCGGCTATGATAAATGACCTGCTGGGCTGGCTTATTTTTTCAGTAATCATCAGCATGATGGGCACGGGCGGCGGAGAGGGATTATCGCTTACCACCACCATTGTGCTAACCCTGGGCTTTACCATCTTAATGCTTACGTTGGGCAAGGCTATCATCAACAAGGCCCTGCCCTGGCTCAACCGCAGCTTTGCCTGGCCTGGAGGGTTGCTTTCTTTATCAATGGGTTTTTGTTTTTTGGCGGCAGCTTTTACCGAATACATAGGCATTCATGCCATCTTCGGGGCTTTTATTCTGGGCGTTGCTTTAGGCGACTCGGAACATATGCCCGAGCGAGCCAAAGAAATTGTACATCATTTTGTCAATAATATTTTTGCCCCCATCTTTTTTGTCTCAATTGGCCTTAAAGTAAACTTTGTTGCCAATTTTGATCTGGTGCTTGTACTGGTAGTGCTGCTTATTGCTTTTACCGGCAAGATCGTGGGTAGTGGTCTGGGTACTCTACTAGGTGGCTACAGCAAGCGGGAGTCGCTGGCCATTGGCTTTGGCATGAATGCCCGCGGCGCCATGGAAATCATCCTGGGCCTCATAGCCCTGGAAAATAATATCATAGACCAGAAATTTTTTGTTGCCCTGGTTATTATGGCCCTGATCACCAGCATTACCAGCGGACCGCTGATGCGCATGTTCCTAAAACCACCAAAGAAACTAGTTCCCCCAGATGATGATCCTACTTTGCCTACCAGAGGCTTTGTATAATGTTGATATCCTTGATAAACGCTGAGTTGACAATGCTTAGGCTAAATTCACTGCTTTCCCGGTCCCTGTTAGAAATTACTTAATTACATGACTATATCCTGCAGCAGCTTTTGTTACTACTGGTTTTTATATCAGTCCCAGATATAAAAGTAGAGCAGCCGCCCTTTGGCATCAAATTCTTCAACCTTAGGTTTTTTAACTGTTTTAACTTTAATGCCCTTCTTTAGCTCAAAGGTGCTGCCATTGCCGAGATCATAAATGGTTACCTGGGCAGGTGCCTGTTTAGGCTGTTGTAGGTAGGTGTCTTCATCGGCACCGCCATAAGCTTTAATTCGTATAGGAGAGCTGCCCTCGCCTTCAAAAACAAAAGTATCATTGCCGCCCAGGCCCAGGAGGGTAATCTCTTTTGTCTCTTTAGGCAGAAAAGTGCGCTCAAATAGCTTATTTACCTCTTTGCCGCCTTTCTTTGTTTTCCAGATCTCTACCTGTAGCTGATCACCAACAGCCCTGATAACAAACTTTTCATGCTTATCGCTTCCGTAAAGCTGGGGCTTGCGAGCCAGATGGTCGTAATATTTCATTACCTCCTGTGGAAGTTTGTCTCTGCGCGCTTTCATGCTCTCCTCTAACCATACGCCTCGGATGGCATAAGTAGCTTCGGGCAGCTGCTGCATACCGGTCTTAATTACCTGGTCGCTTAGCTCCATTTTTACTGAATCGGCAATAGCCTGCCAGTCCTCCCGGTTCAAAGATGCCAGCAACAGCTCATCAAGCTGCGCAGCACTTTTGTTCATGGCTACAATGTTATCGAAATCAGGCCCAAAACTGCGAAAGTGCTTCTTTACACCCAAAAAGCGTAAAAAGCGGGGAATAACGCCATCTAAATGATAATACACATGATCCCGATCACGGGGTATAGCCTTGTAAAGGGTGCCTTTGTCCTGAGGGTAGGTAGCCCAGCGCCAGTTATCCTCGTGCCGGCTCCAGTCGCCCAGGAGCATATCAAAAAGACGGCTTCTTAAGTAATGATGCTCGTTTACCCGGGAGTTATTCTGGCTAAGCATGTCTTCCAGCATCTTTTTAGTGCCCACAACTTTTTCTGACGCGCCTAAATAATCAAAAGGAGTTTGGTCACTGTCTGGCCGGTGCTCAAGAATGGTCATCATGCCGGCGAAATCCTTTTTATACTCACCCAGGGCAGTATCGAAAGGAATGTACCGAAGTTCCGGATTGGTATGGTAAATACCCAGCGCCTCTGCCATTGGCGGTAGCGTAAGCGGTCCATAGGGGTGGGCGTTAGAGTTCTGATCTTTTACAACGCTACCCACAACAAACTTCTGAAAAAAGGGAGAAAGGTTGGCAGCAGGATCTTTGTCTATTGAACGGAGCACATATTCGTTGCCTTCATCATCTTGCAGCCGCAGATTAAGCGATTGGCGTCCGCCCCCCTTTTTAACAATGGTGTAACCCTCGGTTTGTAAGTTAAGAACAGGTATTTCTATAGGAGTAGCCCATTCTTCCCGGTATTGGGTACCCCACCAGAACTGATGAAACTTGCTTCTTTGATAATAATCTCCGGCACTTAACTGAACGGTCTGGTTAACCTCACTCTCTTGCATTTCCGGCGCCTGCTCATGGCTTGTTACCTGCTTTACCCTGCGCACCCATTCTCTGTTACAGCCAAACAGGCATATAAAAATGAGCAACAGCACCAAACAAGCAAGAAGGCTACGCATAAAAAAATAAGTTGATCCCTGTTATATTTAATACGGTGTGTCTACAATTTGGTTTAACAGGGCCTTGCCCGGTAATACCGCTGATGCTGCACTCTGTTTACATTGCTTTGTGTGCTTCAATTGAATAAAAAGTGTGTAGAAGTGACGGGCCTTTGTCTCTGCTTAGGCATTTCCATCTTGTTTTAGCAGCAGGCTTCACCCCTACCAACCGTGATACTTTTCCTGGCAGCCTGCAGGGCTGTAGGTTTCCTTTTACCACATTAATAAATACCTTTGCAGCTATGGCAACCGAAGACAAAGACCTCTTTAAGAAGATCGTATCCCACGCAAAGGAATACGGGTTTGTATTTCCCTCAAGCGAAATATATGATGGCCTTCAAGCTGTATATGACTATGGCCCTTACGGTGCCGAGCTCAAGAAGAACCTGAAAGACCTGTGGTGGCAGAGCATGACCCGCCTGAATGAAAATGTTGTAGGCCTGGATGCAGCCATCTTCATGCACCCGCTTACCTGGAAAGCCTCCGGTCACGTAGACAGCTTCAACGATCCGATGATTGACAATAAAGACTCCAAGAAGCGCTACCGTGCCGATAACCTGATTGAGGACTATGCCCAGCGCCTTGAAGCCGAAGGCCAAGCTGAGAAAGCGCAGGCAGTTGTTACCGAGATGAACCAGCTGCTGGAAGCCGAAAAGCTGGCCGAACTGCGCGACCTTATTGTGCGCGAGAATATTACCTGCCCCATAAGCGGCACCGCCAACTGGACAGAAGTACGCCAGTTTAACCTGATGTTCTCCACCGAGGTAGGCTCAGTGGCAGAAGATGCCAGCAAAATTTACCTGCGCCCCGAAACCGCCCAGGGCATTTTTGTAAACTTCCTGAATGTGCAGAAAACCGCCCGCATGAAGGTACCTTTTGGCATTGCCCAAATTGGCAAAGCCTTCCGGAACGAGATTGTAGCACGCCAGTTCATCTTCCGGATGCGGGAGTTTGAACAGATGGAAATGCAGTTCTTTGTACGCCCTGGTACCGAAATGCAATGGTACGAGCACTGGCGCGATACCCGTGTACAGTGGCATAAAGCCCTGGGCATTCCGGCTGAGCACCTGCGCATACACCCCCACGAAAAGCTGGCCCACTATGCCAACGCCGCCCTGGACATTGAATTTAAGTTCCCCTTTGGTTTTAAGGAGATCGAAGGGATTCACAGCCGTACCGATTTTGACCTGAAAAGCCACCAGGAGCTGAGCAAAAAGAAACAGCAGTATTTCGACAATGACCTGAACGAGGCCGGTAAGCCCTATGGCAACTACATTCCTTATGTTGTTGAAACCTCTGTGGGGGCCGACCGCCTTTTCCTGATGACGCTCTGCAATGCGTACAGGGAAGAAACCGTAGGCGAAGGTGATCAGCAGAAAGAGCGGATCTACCTGAAGCTGCACCCTGCCCTGGCACCTGTAAAAGCCGCTATTTTGCCCCTGGTGAAAAAAGATGGACTCGCAGAGAAAGCCATGAACATCTACAACGACCTCCGGTTCGACTTTAATCTTATTTACGAAGAGCAGCAGTCTATTGGCAAGCGCTATACCCGCCAGGACCTGATTGGAACGCCTTTCTGCATCGCCGTAGATTATGAAACCATGGAGAATGATACGGTAACTATTCGCTACCGCGATACTATGGAGCAGAAACGGGTACCTATTTCGGCCCTGCGTGATGAAATAGGCCGCGAAGTTTCTGTTGCCAACATCTTCAAAAACCTGTAGCCTTTACCATCACATAAAAGAACAACCTCGGCACCAAACAGGCTGAGGTTGTTTGTTTTTACAGCTGCCCTACTGCTATACAGGCTGGTTCAGCTATCTTTAGTATCTTACCAAAAGTTTTAACTACTATGAATGGCGAATGGGGCCCTGGGTGGCTTATTATTTTGCTTTTGCTGCTATTTCTGAGCGTACTGGCAATTGCTTACCTGCGCCAGACCCAGCGACTGCAAAAGCAAACACAGGAGGTACAACAGCTTAAGCAGGAGGTACAACACTACCGCAGCCAGGCGCAGGATGTAGAGATGCAGGAGCGTGATCTTCAGCTTAACCCGCATCTTTTTAAAAACACCCTTAATGCCATACAATCCTATGCCTATAAAACACATTTGTCGCTGGAGCGGTTGGGCGGCGTGCTGGACTACCTGCTCTACGACAGCCGTGTAAGCTACACCAGCCTGGCAGAGGAGCTTGAATTTCTGTCCAGCTTTGTGGAGCTGAACCGTTTCAGGCTAAACCCGCTCTTTGAATTCAGCTTCTCTGTCTCTGCCGACCAACAAAATCCCCTATACCAGGAAAAGCTTATCCTGCCCCTCCTTACTGTTGATTTCATCGAAAATGCCTTCCGCCATGGAGATCTCATCAGCCATCAGGGGTTTATTTCTGTGATCTTAAGACTGGAGGGAAGCAGTCTTGTTTATATGGTGAGCAACCGGCCGAACCCTGAGCCACTACAGACCCGTACAAAAGGGGGCCTTGGGCAGCAAAGCCTGCGCCGGCGGCTGGAGCTTAAATATCCAGGCTGTTATGAGCTGGTCTATACCCCTGGTGAAGATGTGTATAAAGCCTACCTGAAATTAGACTTAAATGCAGTTAAACATAAAATGCGCCTTGCTGGATGACGATCTCCATAGTCTGGAGTATCTGAAGATGCTTTGCAGTCAGCTGCCGGGTGTAGAGGTGGTTAAGTGCTTTAACCATCCCAGCCAGTTTCTGGCGGCCCTGCCACAGCTGAACGTTGACGTATGCCTGCTGGACATCGATATGCCTGGGCTGAATGGCCTGCAGGTAGCAGAGCTACTGTCTGGCAAGAGCATAATCTTCACCACCGCCCATAGCCAGTACGCCGCCGATGCCTTTGATCTGAACGCCCTGGATTTTATTCGCAAGCCCATACAGAAAAGCCGGCTGGAGCAGGCTTTCCAGAAGGTGCGGGAAAACCTGCAGACAAAACGGGAGGGGCAGGAATTTCATACTTTTAATACCGAAAAAGGTAAAACGCTTATCAGGCTAAAGGATCTTTTATACATTAGCACCTCTACTACCGAAAAGCGCGATAAAATAGCTTACCTCGGCAATGGGCAAACCTATACCCTCAAGAACATTACCCTGGAGAAGCTTTTATCACTCCTTCCTGCAGAATTTTACCAAATAAATAAAGGCGATCTTGTAGCCCTGGAAGCCATACACCACATTAACCATGACGAATTAACGCTTAAATTAACAGACTCCACGGGAAAGCCGCTGCAGGTAACACTTAGCAAAATATACCGCCCTACTTTGCTGCAGGCTTTTGGCGCCTGACTTTTGGTACAATTTTTTAGCAGGTGGGAGCACAATTATTCCCTCTGGTTACATGCCCGCTGCAGCTTTAATCTCCAAGCCGTACTTTAGTCAGTATTTTTTTGCATAGACTGACCAAATTGGGCATTATGAAAAAGAGTTTACTTTTTTATGTTGGAATGATTGGCTTTTTTCTGGCACTCATGTTTCTGGTAGTGCAACAGGGTAATCTGTTAGAAGAAGGCAAGCTTGCAGTGAGTGCCAATGAAGCCAGTGCTGCCGATAAGAGTCCCCTGGAGCTATTTTCAGATACCATGGCAGAAGCTCTGCACCATCCGCTGGGTATCCTGCTGCTACAGATCATTTCTATCTTAATAGTTGCCCGCTTGTTTGGCTACCTGTTCTCTAAAATTGGTCAGCCAACTGTTATAGGCGAGATCATTGCCGGGATTGTGCTGGGCCCTTCCGTGCTAGGCTGGCTGCTACCCGGTGTATCTGCTTTTGTTTTTCCTCTTGAATCCCTTGGCAACCTGCAGTTTTTAAGCCAGGTGGGCCTAATCCTGTTTATGTTTGTCATTGGCATGGAGCTGGATATAAAAGTAGTGCGCAACAAGGCACACGATGCAGTCATCATCAGCCATGCCAGCATCATCATTCCATATTTTCTGGGCATGGCCCTGGCCTACTACCTCTATACCGATTTTGCACCTGATACAACCAGCTTTCTGCCCTTTGCACTATTCATGGGCATTGGCATGAGTATTACCGCTTTCCCGGTACTGGCCAGGGTTATTCAGGAACGGAACCTTTCCGGTACACACCTGGGCACCATTGCCATCACCTGCGCAGCCGCAGACGATATTACGGCCTGGTGCCTGTTGGCAGCCGTGGTTGCAATTGCTAAAGCCGGCACTTTTGTTAGTGCTATCTTCACCATATTGCTGGCGGTAGTTTATGTGGTATTTATGCTTAAAGTAGTACAGCCCTTCCTTAAAAGGCTTGGCCAGGTATATTCTACCAAAGAAACCATCACCAAATCTATTGTCGCCGTTATTTTTCTGATCCTGATAGGCTCTGCTTATCTCTCGGAAATCATAGGTATTCATGCACTCTTTGGTGCTTTTCTGGCTGGTGTAATCATGCCACCCAACCTTAATTTCCGTAAAGTGCTCACCGAAAAAATAGAAGATGTAGCGCTGGTGTTGCTGCTTCCGCTGTTTTTTGTGTTTACCGGTTTGCGTACAGAAATCGGCTTACTAAACGACTGGCGTCTTTGGGGTATTTGTCTGCTGGTAATTTTTGTAGCGGTTGCCGGTAAGTTTGGAGGCAGTGCTATTGCTGCTCGTTTTGTGGGCCAGTCCTGGAAGGAAAGCTTATCCATAGGCGCCCTTATGAATACCCGCGGGCTTATGGAACTGGTGGTGCTTAACATTGGATATGATTTAGGCATTTTATCTCCTGAAATTTTCGTAATGATGGTGATCATGGCCCTGGTAACTACTTTTATGACAGGACCGGCCATGGACCTGATCGAAAAATGGTTTCCTGAAAAGAAGGAGCAGGAAAAGGAGCTGGCTATCGAAAAGGCCGCACCCCTACCCTACAGGGTACTCCTTTCGTTTGGTCCACCCCAGAAAGGCAGAACCCTGCTTTGGCTGGCAGATCAGATGACTTTCAGAAATCAGAAAAAAGTAGAGATTACTGCGCTGCACCTAACGCCTAATACTGAAATTGATTACCGCACTGCCCGGGAATATGAACGGGAAAGCTTTAAGCCACTTCGGCAAAAGGCAGAACTACTGGGCATTAAAGTAAGAACGATTTACCGGGTCTCGGACCATGTAGGTGAAGAAATTGTAGACATTGCGAATGATCGGCCATATGATTTATTGCTGGTGGGTGCTTCCCAGTCGCTTTTCTCGGACTATCAGTTGGGGGGGAAAGTAAAAACCTATCTGGAGGATGTAAAATGCGATGTTGGCGTACTCATTGATCGTAATTTTCAGCTTGCGAACCGTGTTTTAGTCATAGTAGGTGAGCAGGAAGACCTCTTTTTACTGAACATTGCCAAAAACCTGATTAAAAATAACAGAGCCTCGCTGGCAATTGTCGATCTCAGGAATACCCTGCGCAAAAATTCATATCATGCCAATATGCTTACCGAGATCAATGAAATGAACCCTGGCAGCGTACAATTGCTTGATGTAATTCCTGCTGTTGAATCCTTACAACAGAGCTACAACTTAATGCTAATTACTTATAAGACCCTGTTGAATGGCAAATTGGTGAATAGCAAAATCCTTGAGCACACACCTTCAACATTAGTATTAAAACAAGGAAAAGAGTCATCCAGCAAATTTCAGATGGAACAGTCTTTAACCTTGGGTCAGGAATATAGTTGAGCAATGCGAAAACCTTACAAGAACTTGTAAAACACCTGCACCTGTTGCAAATTAACGTTTTGTAGAACGTGTAGAATATGCATATTGGGTTAGGGATATTTCTCTTTTGTGCCGGAGGGTTGGGAGTGCTATTTTGGTATGCAAGTTCCCTGCAACCTCCTGCTGTTATACCCCTGAAACCTGCCTACCGCCGCCTGCTGCAGCAGCATTCGCAATACTACCAGCAGCTTTCGCCATACCATCAAAATAGATTTGAGAAAAGGGTCCAGCAGTTTATTCAGCTCAAGCGCTTTATTCCGCGCAACATGCCACAGGTTACCGATGAAATGAAAGTGCTCATTGCCGCCTCGGCCGTACAGCTTACCTTTGGTCTGCCCAATGTATTTTTGCTGCACTTTCATACTATTCTCATTTACCCGGATAGTTATTATTCTACCATCAGCAAGCGTTACCACAAAGGAGAGGTTAATCCCGCCTTTGGCATGATTGTACTTTCGTGGAAGGATTTCATCGATGGGCTCACCATCCCGGACGACTCACTAAACCTGGGCTTGCATGAGATGGCACATGCCCTGCGGCTGGAGAATGTGGTGCGCAACGATGAACACAATTTCCTGAAACCACACATTCTGGAGCAGTGGGAAATAGAAAGTGAGCAGGAGCGGGCTAAAATACGCCATGGGGAGAGCCACTTCTTTCGCCAGTATGCTGCCAGCGACGACGATGAGTTTTTTGCCATAGCTGTGGAGAATTTCTTTGAACGTCCAAAGCAATTTTGGGAGGAACTCCCCCACCTTTACCGGACCCTTAGCCTGCTGCTGAACCAGGACCCGCTGCTGCTGGTAGGAGAGTAAAAAATAACTAATTTTATATGCTGATGCTTTGCAACACGCGCCGCTTCCATCAACATTTACACGCTAAATCAAAGCTTCAATCACTCAAAACTGCCTAAATGAACTGGATACAGCTGCTTTCTGCCCAAAGACCTGATGGCAAACCCGCCGATCCTCATGCGACAAGAAGTGCATTTGAGCAGGACTATGACCGTATCATCTTCTCTTATCCGTTCCGACGGCTGCAAGATAAAACACAGGTGTTTCCACTGCCTAAAGAAGACTTTGTGCATACACGCCTCACCCACAGCCTGGAGGTAAGTAGTGTGGGGCGATCACTGGGGAAACGTGCCGGCGAAGTGCTGGTGCAGCGCCACCCGGAACTGCAGCAGGCAGGCATCACCCAGTTCGATTTTGGCGCTATTGTCGCTGCTGCTTCGCTTACTCATGATATTGGCAACCCGCCTTTTGGACATTGTGGTGAATCTGCCATTTCGGATTTCTTCAAGAATACTGAGATAGAAAACCTGCTGCGCCAGCACTGCACAACTGCAGAATGGGCCGACCTGACTAACTTTGAAGGCAATGCCCAGGGTTTCCGCATCCTTAACAAGGCCAGCAATACAGGTTTGCGGCTCACCTATGCTTCACTGGCGGCTTTTAGCAAATATCCCTGCCAGTCGCTGCTCCGGAACCGCCATACAAAACATGTAGGCCAGAAAAAGTACGGTTTTTTCCAGAGCGAGAAAGAGATCTTCAGTGAACTGGCAAAGGCCACCGGCTTGCCCCCTGTAGCGGGCGAAGAAGCTGCCTGGCAACGCCATCCGCTGGCATTTCTGGTAGAAGCTGCCGACGACATCTGCTACCACATCATTGACCTGGAAGATGGCTGCCGCATGGGCTTAATCTCATTTGAGGAGACTAAAGATTTTCTGGCGCAAATTCTGCAGGAGCGCTATAAACCCGAGAAGCTGCAGCAAATTCGCGGGCAGGAAGAACAATTGGGCGTGCTGCGGTCACTGGCTATTGGTGTATTGATTGAACAGGCTACCGATGTTTTTCTGGAGCATGAAGCAGAAATGCTGTCGGGCACATTTGAGCAGGCCCTCACTGACTTAATGCCATGCCGTACTGTGCTTTTAGCAATCAAGAAAAGATCGGTAGAGAAAATATACCGGTCTCAGCCGGTGCTGGAAACAGAGATAGCAGGTTTTGAAGTGCTTGCAGGTCTGTTGGATGCGTTTGTAAAAGCGGGTTTTTATCAGCATTTTGCGCCCGAAAAATTTTCTGCTCGCCATAATTCTGCCCTGCGCCTGTTGCCCGAACAATATCGTCCGCAAACAGGCATGAGCGTTTACGAGCTGGTGATGCACTGTCTCGATTATGTATCGGGCCTTACCGACCGGCATGCTGTTAGCCTGTACCGAAAGATTAGAGGCAGCGCCCTGCCTGTGTTATGAATGGAAATGCACTATAATAAAACTTAGTGCATAGATGTAAAGAAGAGAGCCACCAGACCCCATGTTTGATTTCCTTGCCCGTTATATACTCCGGTATCGTCTGTATCTGTTATTGGCCATAGGGGCAATTACTGTGTTTTTTGCTGTTCAGATTCCACGCCTGCAACTTTCCTATGATTTTACCCAGGCGGTACCCTCCAATGACCCCGATCTGTTGTTCCTTAAACAGTTTAAGCAGGAATTTGGCGAAGATGGTAATGTACTTGTGGTCGGTGTGCAGGACAGTGCCCTTTATACGCCAGTAAATTTCAGACGCTAT
>JASLAE010000391.1 GCA_030147305.1 Cesiribacter sp. | reverse complement strand
GACCTATCACTATTATAAAATTTAGGGTCATGATAATGACCAGGGCTACCACGCCATAAACTTCTGATAGTTGCTCACCTAGTAATATAGAAAGCGAAATAGTACCGGCGCCTACCATAAAAGGCAGGGCAATCTCGGATGCCATGTCGTGTAAATCTCCTTTGGTCTGTATAAAGGCCTTTTTGCCCCGCACAATAAACATATAGGCCAGCGAAAACAGGATGATACCGCCAAAAATCCTGAAAGATTCAAACGAAATCCGAAATATCCTGGCAAAGATGAAATTCCCAAACAGCACAAAAGCCAGGTATATAAAAAAGGAAATAAGACTGGCTCTGAATAATACAGAGAGGAATTCCCTGTCGGAGAGGTCCTTCATCAAAGGTTTGAGGTACAGGAACAGGGCAAATGGATTTAACATCACCAAAAATGCCAGTATAGCAGAAAACATATTCATAGAAAGCTAACAGACTTACTAGGGCATTGTTGGCACTTTCTCCTGAACATTAAATACTGTAAACTGGCTGCATTTGCGCAACATCCCTGAGCGCACTGGTCTATGAGTATTTGCTTTTATGGAGGCATAGAAGTTAACAATGAACATTTTAATAATTAAAGCAAGGATATCATTCTCCTGAAGGCTCGCTAAAATGCGGCAAACGCTAAATTCAATAACACATCGATTGTCGCCTTGCTGTTTTACTACCAGGCTAGAACTGGTAAGCGCAAGCTAATTTATATTATCGCTTTGGTGTAAAAGAGAGTCTGGTCTATTGCAATCTCATTGAATGCATCAACCCTATCTGTCAAGTCCTGAATGCTAAACCTTTAACATTTTAACTGTAGCAGTGTTGAGGAATTAACGAGGATAAAATAATTTATTACGCATGAGCATTTATACTTCAGCTCCTTTTCTTATTCTATTTACATTGGCTTTTGGGGGGTGCATGTCATCCTCTAGTGAAACAAAAACTGAGGAGGTAGCAAATGCACCTCAAAACCCACAGACAGACTCTCTGGCTACGTATGGTGTGTATGTCCCTGCAGATTCGCTGCCACAACCTTATAATTCAGAAGATATTGATAATAAAAGTAAAGTAGTAGGTTGGCCTGCTGAAAGAACACCACAGGCACCTGCAGGTTTTACCGTGAGCAGGTTTGCAGAAGCACTGGATCACCCCCGCAATATTTATGTAGCGCCCAATGGTGATATTTTCATTGCAGAATCTGATGATGAAAAGAAAAGTGCCAACCAGATCACGCTGCTCCGTGACGCTGATAACGATGGTACACCAGAGCTGCAAAAGGTTTTTATGAAGGATCTTAAACAGCCTTATGGCATGCTGGTACTGAATAACCATTTTTATGTTGCCAACACAGACGGCATCATGCGTTATCCTTATCAGCCCGGACAAACAGAAATCTCTGCAAAGGGCGAGAAAATTCTTGAATTACCCGCAGGTGGCTATAACCATCACTGGACACGCAATCTGCTTGCCAGTGCCGATGGTACTAAAATTTATATTTCTGTGGGTTCTGCCAGTAATAATGGAGAATATGGTATGGAGGAAGAAGAACGCCGTGCCAATATTCTTGAAATCAATCCTGATGGTACTGGTGAGCGCATCTATGCCGCCGGCCTTCGTAATCCGGTAGGCATGGCTTGGGAGCCCACGCAGAAAATCTTGTGGACGGCAGTAAACGAACGTGATGAAATTGGTGATAACCTGGTGCCGGATTATATCACCAGCGTAAGAGAGGGCGGTTTTTATGGATGGCCTTATGCTTATTTTGGGCCTAAGGAAGACCCCCGTATGATGGACAAAGCACCGGACCTGGTTGCAAAAACCCTTGTTCCCGATGTTGCCGTTGGCGCACATACTTCTTCGCTCGGGCTTGCTTTTTATGATAAGGATGCTTTTCCGGAAAAATACCGCAATGGTGCGTTTATAGGCCAGCATGGTTCCTGGAACAGAACAGAATTAAATGGTTACCGTGTGTTGTTTGTTCCCTTCCAGGATGGCAAGCCAGCGGGTAAGCCAGAAGATTTTCTTACAGGCTTTATTGCCGATCTGGCAGCGCAGGAGGTCTATGGCCGCCCTGTAGATATTGAGATTCTGCCCAATGGTGCCATGTTACTCTCTGACGATGCCAGCAATACGATCTGGCGCGTTAGTGCAAATAAGTAAAGCGCAGTAGGTCAATCATCAGCAGGGGAAGTCCAGATATTGTAGGAAATACCATTAAACCAGCAGTCTCCCAGGACCCAGGGTAATTATTATCTATTAGCTTCATACCAAATAAACCGATTAACCAATGGCGAAGCCTACTATACGCTATACAACAAAGCGAAGGAAATTCATAAAAGGATTGGTACTGGGAGCAACCGGCATAGGCTTAAGCTCCTTTTCCCTGCTCTCCTGCAAGCAGGGTAACAACTGGGATCAGCAAAAGCGAGCAGCAGAAAAGAGTAATGAAGCTTCCAAGAAAAAGCTTGGCATCGCCCTTGTAGGCCTAGGTAGCTATAGTAAAGGACAACTGGGGCCGGCGCTACAGCAAACCGAAAATTGTAACCTTGCCGGCATTGTTACAGGAACACCAGAAAAAGCACGGGAATGGAAAAGAAAGTACGACATTCCGGATAAGAACATTTACAATTACCAGAACTTTGATGAAATCAGGGACAATCCTGATATAGACATTATTTACATTGTTTTGCCTACGGGCATGCATGCAGATTATACTGTACGTGCCGCAGAAACAGGAAAACATGTGATCTGTGAAAAACCCATGGCCACCTCTGTTGCCGATTGCCAGCGCATGATTGATGCCTGTCGGGAAAATGGCGTTAAGCTTTCTATAGGATACCGTTTGCACTTTGAGCCCCATAACCAGCGGGTGATGGAACTGGGGCAGCAGCAGGTTTTTGGTGCGGTTAAGCGCATAGAAACTGCCAATAGTTTTGTGATGGGCGGCAGCCCAGACCGTTGGCGGTTAGACAAGGAACTTGGGGGAGGTGGTCCGCTAATGGACATGGGCGTGTACTGTGTGCAGGGTGCCTGCTATACTATGGGGAAAATGCCCTTAGCAGTTACGGCCCAGTTTGGAGCGGTAACCAGGCCAGATTATTTCAGGGAGGTAGAGGAGTCTATTAGCTGGCAAATGGAATTTGCCAATGGCGTTATTGCGGATTGCAGCAGCAGCTATAACGAGAACATCAGCCGCTTATATACGCAGGCGGAAAATGGCTGGTGGCAGCTTCAGCCAGCCTATGGGTACGGAGGCATCCAGTGTAAAACCAGCGAAGGGCCCATGGACTTTCAGGAGGTAAACCAGCAAGCCCTGCAGATGGACGATTTTGCCGCCTGCATACTGGAAAATCGGGATACATCAGTTCCTGGTGAAATGGGCCTGCGTGATGTACGCATCCTGATGGCCATTTATGAAGCAGCCAATACCGGGAAAAGGGTTAGCCTCTAGCGTATTGGTATTATGCAATGCTTTACTCAAGCACTTTAAGGGACAGAGGATATGCTTCCGTTAATTTTGCCTCTGGCGGCTTAACATTTGCAAATAAATGCAGTTTTTTAGGGTACCAGGTAGATTTTGGTAACACTTATGCTTGAGAAAATGCAAAAGCCACTACCTTTGGGAGTTTTTATTTTTTGCTGTTATGCGTCAAAATCTAATCATGAATAAAGCAGTTATCAGGAGTTACGAAGAATTTGCCCAACATATAGGAACAGAACTGGGGGTAACCGATTGGCACACCATTACCCAGGAGCAAATCAACATTTTTGCAGATGCTACCCTGGATCATCAGTGGATCCATACTGATGCCGAGAGAGCAAAGGCAGAATCTCCTTTTGGCAATACCATAGCCCATGGTTACCTTACTGTGTCGCTGCTGCCTTATTTCTGGTCGCAGGTAGTATCTGTGGAAAATATTAAAATGCAGGTAAATTACGAGATTGAAAGTTTGCGCTTTAACCAGGCTGTGGTCACTGGCAGCGAAGTTCGGTTGCGGGTAACGGTTCTTTCCGTTAAAAACCTCAGAGGCATTGCCAAAGCGCAGTTACAGGTAACCATGGAAATAAAAGATTGCAAAAAACCAGCCTATACCGGGGTAATTACTTTTCTTTACCACTTCAACGAATAGATTTGCTGGATAGATCAGTTCCTGTATTGAATAACTGTCAACTATAGTTAAGACCCAAGAAAGGGCAGAAGGGAATTATCATTCCCTTTTTTTAATGTAGCAGATCATGCGCTAATGTTCCTCAACTTCACAGATCAGGATTGAAATGAAAAAAACGTTATTATGTCTATCGGTCGTTGCGCTATGCGCCTGCACCGCTGCACAACCGGAACAGGAGCAGCAGGTTCAGGTTCCCACAATGGATCAGCTTGCCGAGCAATACGTAAAAACCATACTTCGGCTTGGGCTTTACCAAAGCGATATTGTAGATGCTTATTACGGCCCTGAAGAGTGGGTACCAGCTGAGCCCAAGCAGGACAGCCTTCCTACACAAACTTTCTTGGATGACCTCCGTAGTCTGCAGCAATATCTAGCCGCCCAGCCCGCAGATACTTTCTCTGAACAGGATATGCGCCGATTGCAGATGTTCAGAAAGCAGGTTCAGGCCGCTATTACCAAAGTAGAGATGATGGGAGGCAAGGAATATAAGTTTGATGAAGAAGCAAAACTCCTGTACGATGCTGAACCCCCGCATTACGAAAAGGCCTATTTTGATTCACTACTGGCACAGGTTGATGCTGCTCTGCCTGGTGCAGGCACAGTTCAGGAGCGCTGGGCAGCTTATCGAAACAAATTCGAGATTCCTAAAGAAAGGCTGGATACGGTTTTTCAGACAGCTATCACAGAAGCACGCCGCCGCACGAAGGAACATTATCAGCTTCCGGAGCAGGAGAATTTTAGAGTAGAGTATGTAACTGATAAGCCTTGGTCGGGCTATAATTATTACCAGGGAGATGGCTACAGCCTTATTCAGCTTAATACAGATTTTCCTATTTACATTGAACGGGCCATTGATCTTGCAGCACACGAAGGGTATCCCGGCCATCATGTTTTTAATGTTTTGCTGGAGCAGGAGCTCGTAAACAAACGTGGCTGGAAAGAATACAGCATTTATCCGCTTTTTAGCCCACAAAGTCTTATTGCCGAAGGAAGCGCCAATTATGGCATTAAAGTAGCCTTTCCGGCTGCAGAGCGCTTAACTTTCGAAAAAAATGTGCTGTTCCCACTGGCGGGATTAAATCCTGCAGAGGCAGATCGTTATTATAGTATTCTTGAGATGATTGGGCGACTCGACTTTGCCGGTAACGAAGCAGCGCGCCGCTACCTGAATGGAGAGATCAGCCGGGAGGAGGCTGCTGAGTGGCTGGTCGTTTATAACTTTTATGAGCCTGACAAGGCACTGCAGCGCACGCGCTTCATGGACCGCTATCGCAGCTATGTGATTAACTATAATCTTGGGCAGGAGCTGGTTAGTCAGTGGGTAGAGGCCCAGGGTGGTACGGCAGACAATCCTGAAAAGCGCTGGGAGGCCTTCCGGGAGTTACTCTCCAATCCATATTCGGCTTCAATGCTCAAGGTTAATTAATCATGTGAAGTCAAAAAAGAGGGTACTGCTATAACAGTCCTCCTTTTTTGATTAAGGCGAATTACTCCTTCAGATTGGATACTCTATTGCTGGGCAGCGGGTATTCGCTGAAGATGCGCTACCATTTGTGGAAATGGTATAGTAATACCCTGGGCATCGAAAGCATTTTTTACGCTTTCATTCATATCGAAGAAAACCTGCCAGTAATCTTCCTGCATTACTTCAGCCCGCACTCTAATATTCACAGAGCTATCGGCCAGGGCCAGCACATTGATGTAAGGATTCTCTATTGATAAAATGCGCGGATCGCTAAAAACTACCTTATAGATAATGTCTTTTGCCTGCTGAATGTTATCACCGTAGCTAATACCAAAAACCCACTCTACCAGGCGGGTCTTTTCACGGGAGTAGTTAATGATTTTGTCGTTGGCCAGCTGACCGTTTGGCAAAATGATGACCTTGAAATCGAATGTTTTTAAAAAAGTATGGAAAATCTGAATCTCGGTGACTGTGGCAGTCACGCCCTGGGCTTCGATTACATCACCTACCTTAAAAGGCTTTAGGAACAAAATTAACACTCCACCGGCAAAATTAGAAAGACTACCCTGCAGGGCCAGACCAATAGCCAAACCAGCGGCACCCAGCACAGCCACAAACGAGGTTGTTTCTATGCCAACCATGCTGGCGACGCTAATTACCAGCACAACCACCAGTACAATTTTAATGATGCTGGTTAGAAATGGAGTAAGCGAAGGGTCAACATTCC
>JASLAE010000353.1 GCA_030147305.1 Cesiribacter sp. | reverse complement strand
GTTTTTTCCAGCTTTATGGAAAACTGTTCCTGCTGCAGGGGCACTTCTCCTATAAGCTGGTACTGATCAGAACCTCCGTTCTTGAAATGATTGGTATTTGCCATCCAGATCTTCACATTACCCTCTTTTTCCAAAGCTTTCCAGCTAAGCAGTATATTTTGGTCTGTTACTGTGGATTCCATGCCTGATAGCGACACTTTCCCAATCAGCGGGATACCATCTATTTCCATAGCTTGTGCTGTAGGGATATCAAGATCCATAAAGCGGGCCAGGGTAGAAAAGATTGAGACTATGCCCGGCTTCTCTTCCGTAAAGTGCTGGTTCAGATCTTTGGCATTGGTTGTAATCCAGGTGGTGCGTTCTCTTTCCGATTGTCCGCCATGACTTTTTCCGGTCTCTGCATCCCGCCCATGGTCTGTTGTGACAATGATCAGCCAGTCTTCCTGGTAATGCTGCTGCCGGTATTGGATGGATGCCCAAATGCGTCCGATCTGATCATCTGCTATCTCAACTGCTTTGTACAATTGTTCACTATCGCCATAACGGTGCCCCATGTCATCAGGATACTCCAGGTACACCCACGACAAATCTGGCCCTGTTTCTTTCACATAACGGGCTGCTTCCGTTGTAACCAGTTCATCTATATTATAGATGAATTTTCTTTCTTTATCATGCGGATAATTAACGGTATCCAGCTCAAAACCATCGAAGTGATAGTCTACCTGGAGATGGCCTGTTGCAGGAAGGCCTTCTCCAATAAGCTTTGTCCTGTTGTCCAGCCAGGTAGAGAATACAGCGGTTTGTTTCTGGGGATGCTGGGTTTTAAGAAAGCGGAAAATAGTCCAGTAATGATAATTGGGGGTTTCTATGTTGTTGTCCCAAACCCCGTGTTTATTTACCCAGGTGCCGGTTATCAAACTGTTATAGCCTACCGCAGAAATGGTAGGGGTCTGGGAATAGCTTCCCTTTTTACCTCCTACGTAAGCACGGGTATAGCCTCCGGTTTTGGCGATCCGGTCTAGATTTGGTGTATGAATCTTTTCTATTACATCGGCAGAAATGCCATCAACAATGATAAAGAGGGCTTTCTTCTGACCAGTCTGTGCCTGCAGGGTGCCACCCAGGCCAATAAAGAAAAAGAGTAAGAGAAGGTGTTTCAATATCATATTGGAATTGTTCATGCAGAGGCTTGCTATCAAATAAAAATAATGACTAACTGCCGGTTGGAAAAAATGATTTCATAGGTCAGGGTGTGTGTCAGCATGGGCCACCTGCGGCGTAAGTTGAGGTTTACGGCACTTTTTAAAAGAAACAGCAAGCCAGCTGAGGGTGCCGGCCTGCTGTAAAAAAGGGGCTACTCTTCTTCTAACAGCCACATTTCCGCGTTGATATCATCGCTGGCAAACTGGCGGCTGATGGCTGCTGTTACATTGCTTTCATTTACTTCAAGCTCTCTTTCAGGATACATCCAGCGTTTGGGGATGCGCCCGCCATTCAGCATACCTTCACCTGCTGTATCAAATGCAGGAAAGCCAGTTCTGCGCTGGTTGTAATAAGGCTCCCAGCCAGAATTCATGAAAAAGGCCATATACTTTTGCGTCAAAATCATTTCAAGCCCCCTGGCTGCGTCAAAAGCAACCGCAGGCTGCTGCAGGTAAGCATCTACTGCAGCCTGTGGCACGCCATAGCATGCCATTGATGCAGCAATGCCCTGCTCGTAAAACGCAGCAGCATTTGGACTGATCCAGCCCCGCTGTGCAGCTTCAGCGATGGTAAAAGCTACTTCAGGAAATCCGAGTGAAACGCTGGGTTCGTTCACGGGATTATTATAGTACCGTGGATGAATAGGAGATCCTTCTCCGGCATTGAGGCGATTCACGTTCTCGGTAAGGCTGGCACTGCCGCCTAATCCGCTGTAAGCAGCAAAGCTGGCTGGATCAGTATTATTTTCCCTGGCTGCAAAATCTGGTCCACCTACATAAAAGAGGCGCGGATCTTCCCGCTCTTTAAGCAATTGTACATAGGATTCGTCCAGGTAATAATCGGTTTGAGTACTGTTGTCATTGAAATAGGGGTAGCGGTTTTGTTCCCGATCATAGAACGGCAGGGCTGCATTGTCTGCATTGCTGGTCATAATCGGGTACTGATCAGGATTTTCTATGATCATTCTGAACTGCTCCACTATGTTCAGGTCACTGCCCTCTTTGCGGGAGAGGCTCATGAGTACGCGTAGTTTAAAGGAATTGATCAGCTTTTTCCACTGTAATATGTCGCCACCGTAAATGAGGTCTCCGGTAATGGCACCCTTGGCAGGGTCGAGTGCCTGATTGGCCTCTTCCAGATCCTGTAAAACCTGCTGGTAAATTTCCTTCTGTGGCGTGTACTCGGGTGTAAATTCACCGCTAAAACCCGACATTGCCTGCAGATAGGGCACATCGCCAAAGGTTTGGGTAAGGTCTACTATGATGTAGGAACGTAAAAACTTAGCCAGCGCAAGATAATTGTCATGGCCGGTGCGCATGGCTTCTTCTTCCATCTTAGTTACCTGACGCAGCTGCTCATAGGGACTGAAATCGGCTCTTTGCCATCCATAATACTGGGAGGTGCTGGCGCCCTGTGTATAGACCAGGTACCTGGAAGCCAGTGCCGCATCTAATGAAATATCATTGAAGGTATTTACTTCGATATTGGTAAGTAATAAGCCGGGGCCTGCTTCGGTAGCACGGTTGGGGTCCAGCTGCATAGCTTCAAAATCCTGACAGGCGGCAACTGCTATTAGCAAGCAGGTCGTGAGTATATTTTGAATAGTGAATTTCATAATAAAATGCTGTTAAAAAGTAAGACTAACATTAATGCCCATGCTTCGGGAAGATGGCGTTTGCAGGTTATCACTTCCCTGGTCAGGATCCACATTAGGCACCTTAGACCAGAGGAAGAGATTTCTGCCCACCAGGGATAGTGACGCCTGCTTGAAGAAACGGTTCTTCAATAATGCACCTGGCAATGCATAGGTTAGGGTGATTTCCCGCAGCTTTACAAAAGTTGCGTCATAAACACCCGGCTCTTCGGGACTGCCATCGTAAAAACCTTTCACCCAGGCGATGTAGTTTACTGCTTTTGTATTAGGGGCAAATACACGGGTGTCGTTGGTAATATTGCCATCGCTGTCATACGTTGCGGTACCGTCAATCACCGTTACCCCTTCCCCTACATAAGTGTCCTTACCCGCGTTGGCATCTTCGCGGTACTGGTTCACGGAGCCGGGGTGCGTTCCTCCCCACCACATTTTGGCATTGGTCTGGCTATAGAAACTCCCGCCATACCGCCCGTCTACCAGCACATTAAGCGAAAAGTTCTGGTAGGTTAAATTGTTGCTGATGCCGAATGTTCCGTCGGGATCCATGTAGCCTACCCTGCGCTGAAAAGGGTCTAAGAGCGGAAATCCATTTTCGCCGTAAATGATGGCGCCTTCGGGCGACCTTTCCCAAACAGAGGTATAATAAGCATCGGCGCGTTCACCGACCTGTACATTGTTAAGTTCCTGCTGCTCTCCATACACATCGGTAAGTTCTCTTCTGTGGCGGGACCAATTCAGCAATACATCCCACTTAAATGCATCTAAAGCGATGGGCGTGGCACGGAGTACTACTTCAAAGCCCCTTCTCTTGAATTCATTCCCATTCACCAGGCGCCGGGTAAAACCAGAGGCTTCCGATACCGGAATGGTGGTGATGTTATTGTAATCACGCATATGGTAGTAGCTTACATCCAGTCCAATGCGATTGTTCAGCAGGCGGGCATCTATTCCCACCTCAAAGGAGTTAGTTGTTTCAGGCGAGATATCCGTGGCAATTTGTGTTTCAGGAAAATACACCGATGCATTGTTGTTCCAGTTGGTGCCGGGTAAATAAGCCTGCACCTGGTTATAGGAGTAACTCTCGCCAAAACCTGTTAAATCATAGTTGATATAACCCGATGACACCTGTGCCCAGGATCCTCTCAGTTTCAGAAAACTTAAGGCTTTTGGTAACGGCAGCAGGTCAGAAAGTATGGTGCTAAGCGACACGGAAGGGTAGAAGTAGTCATTATTCGCTACGGGTAGGGTGGAGATCCAGTCGTTTCTTCCCGTGGCCGTTAGAAAAACCGCGTTCATGAATTCAACATCTACCGTGCCATAAAGGCTGTTCACTTTTTGGTCTTGCAGCAAATTGCTCCCGCTCAGGTTGTTGGTGGAGTTGCTTAGATTGTAGAAAGTGGGAACATTTAGGCCATCTGTCAATACATTGAGGCTGCGAAAATTATTGTAACGGTTAGCGCCCCCTACTGATACCCGAACATTAACATCCGCACCCAGCTGCTGCTGGTAAGAAGCCAACAGATCTGTGTTAATGTTAAAGTTATATTCGTTCAGCAGTTCCAGGTTGCCCAGGGAATAGGTGCCATAGCGAATATAGCTTTTGGGTTCCCGAAAGCTTCGGTTCGTATTGTACCAGTTTACGCCTGAACGGGCCAAAATTTCCAGGTTTTTAACCGGATTATAGGTGAGGCTTAGCTGTCCATAGTTGTTGTCTTTGTTGTAACCCTGCAGAAATTCATAAGCCTGAAAGTAAGGGTTGTTGTACCAGGATGTATTGTAATGGCGCTGCTGCACACCTTCCTGTCCTTCCTGCCAGTAATTTCTTAAATCACGAACATCTATGTCTGGGCCGGTCCAGAGCACCAGGTTGTAGAGATAATTTTCCGGGCCGTAATTTCTTTCCGGAAAGTTTTTACTGAACTGCTTATTATAGGAAAGCGATGCATCGGCCTTCAATTTATCAGACAATGCATAGCCGCCTGCCACAGTAAAAGTAGTGGAGTTCAGGTCGGTATTGGGCACAATGCCCCGCTGATACATATGCGATAATGAAGCGCGGAAGTTTCCGTTTTCATTTCCGCCACTTACGCTCACATTGTTGGTGGTGATCATGCCGGTGCGGAAGAAGTTCTCTACATTGTCGCTTCCTCTAGACAGAAAGGGCGTAGGAATACGTTCACCAGTTACCGGATCAACAGGGCTGTTAAATTGTGGTGTTTCAAAGTAACCGCTTGGTGTAGAAGGGTCCGGCTGATTTAACCTGGGACCCCAGATCCATCCGCCTCCTTCCGGTCCGCTGCCTGAACCATCTACATAGGCATAGGTGCCATTGTTGCCATTGCCATAGGTGCTTTGAACCTCCGGAATGCGCAGGTAGCTGGGCTGAAACTGAGTGCTGGAATTAACATTAACCGCCACACCAGATTTACTGCCTCTTTTGGTGGTAAGCATGATGGCCCCGTTTCTGCCAATTGAACCATATAGGGCAGAAGCAGTAGGTCCTTTTAATACATCCACACTTTCTATATCGTCGGAGCTTATTTTCCAGAGATCTGCTTCTGGATTGGGAATACCATCAATCACAATCAAAGGAGCCCTGCCGCGCAGTTCTAGCCGTGGATCTTCAAAAAGGCCGGTGGGATTGTACACATTCAGCCCTGCTACTCTTCCGGTTAGGGATCTTGCCACGTTTGGTTCACGCGCTTTTTGCAAACCCTCACCCGCAACTTCCTGAACAGCATACCCAAGTGCTTTTTTCTCCTTTTCAATACCCAGTGCAGTTACCACCACTTCATTCAGCTGGTCAACATCGGGCATAAGTACCACATCAATCACAGATCGGTTCTGTACGGGCACTTCTACTGTTTTGTACCCAATGAATGAAAAAACCAGAATGCTGTTTTCTCCAGGCAGGGCAATCCGATAGGACCCATCTACACTGGTGACAGTTCCCTGTGAAGTGTTCTTAATGCGTATGCTGGCCCCTGGTACTAGTTCTCCGGCATCATCTGTTACGCTACCACTCACCTCCAGTGACTGGGCATTGAGCAGCATGCTGATACTTAAACATAAGATGGTAAGCAACAAGCGTTTAAATGCCTGATAAACGCTTAAATAATGTTGTAAAGATTTCATCATAAAAAACTAATTTAAGTGCGGTCAAAAAGATGGGAGGGAAAGCTCGCCAACCATTTATGATCAAAATTAGCTCTGTAAAGCTGATGAAGGCTTTCATTGCGTTTAAGCTTTGTTTAAGCTTGATCTTAGAAAATAGCTATTAATTAATATTCATGTCACGCCTACAAGACATTGTTTACATGTTAGGTTGAAGCCCTGTATTTGCAGCTAAGCATGATATGAAAGTGAGCAAGTCGGCTATTTGAAAGCATAAAAGCGATAGGTTATTTGCGGAAGAATGGGCTAGCGACGAGTTACCGAAAATAATGTAAGCAGAACCCTGGGGAAGGGCGATAAAGGCTAAGAGTTTTCATTAACCATTGATAACCGGAAAAAATTGAGTAGTGTTATTCCCTAAGGGGAGCCTACTTAGACAGATGTACAAACTGTGAAACTAAAAAATGCAGGACATCAGGATTGTTGAAGAAGAAATCAACAGCTTTGTATATGGGAAGGGACAACTGCAGGTGCCATGGCAAACAAAGCGCTCATAAACGAGGAGTGCTAAGCCCTTAGAAAATTGCGCAGCTGTAGGGAATTTTGCAGGCCCTGTTCAAAGGCTGTCAGAAGAGAAAAAGATGATGAAATCGCACTTATACTTATTGATCCTGCTCGCTTTGGGAGTAGCTGGATGTAAGACGCAGGAGACGCTTTATTCCTATGAGAGTGAAACGCTGAAAATCAAACAGCTCAGTGAGAACACCTTCATGCATATTTCATACCTGGATACGGAAAGCTTTGGAAAAGTAGCCTGTAATGGAATGATTGTGATTGATCATGGAGAAGCCATTATCTTCGACACGCCCGCAAATGACGCTGAATCGATAGAACTCCTGCAATGGATTGAGGATACACAGAAGAGTAAGCCAAAGGGTATTGTGGTTTCCCATTTCCATGTAGACTGTTTAGGTGGTCTGCAAGCCTTTCACAGCAGGCAAGTTCCTTCGTATGCAAGCCATACCACTATTGAGCTGGCTAAAATGCATAATAGGCCTTTGCCTCAAAATGGATTTAAAGACTACCTTGAATTAACAGTTGGTACTGCAAAAGTGGTGAGTGAATTCCCGGGCGAAGGACATACCAAAGACAATATCATTAGTTATTTTCCTGATGATAAGGTTTTGTTTGGCGGGTGTCTTATCAAGGAAATCGGGGCTGGGAAGGGAAATCTAGAAGACGCCAATCTAAACGACTGGTCAGCAACTGTAGCGAAAGTAAAAGCAAAATACAAAGATGCTGAAATAGTAATCCCCGGGCATGGGAATGCAGGAGATCAGGAGTTGTTAACCTATACGATTGAAATGTTCAAAAAATAAAAATGCCCCATGCCCGACTATTGTATACAGCATGGGAAACAAAGCTGGAAAGGAATACAGATTAAACACTGGCCCCTGATGACGCTTGGCATCCCGGGGACCAGCGTTAGGGCAGCCGGCATTACGGTGGCAGGCACCCATGTAGGAACAGCCATAGCCGGCTTAATTTTTTACCCGCGACTTTGAAGGCTCCCTATCCAGCTTTTTTAAGGCGGCCAGAATCCGGTCCATCTGTCGGTCGGGTGCCTTCTTTTTACCTGCAGCTTTCTGGTTTAAGGATTTATCTTTACCTGCCTGATGCGCCGCCAGTGCAGCTTCCGTCAATTGTGGATTTGTATCCAGAAAACTGGGTAAATCAAAGCTGAAGTCGATTGCTGTCAGGGTGACGGGCGGCTTGTCTTTGCCTTTAAGAAATTCATTTACCATTG
>JASLAE010000315.1 GCA_030147305.1 Cesiribacter sp. | reverse complement strand
TATCCTTTGGGCTGAGCAACATTTAGCAAAGGCACTGCCAAAAATGGCCAAAGCGGCCACCTCTGAGGAATTGAAAGCTGCCTTTGAAGAACACCTGGAGGTTACAAAGGAACAAATAGCCAGACTTGAGGAAGTGTTTAGCCTGCTGGATAAAAAAGCAACCGCTAAAAAATGCGAAGCGATGGCTGGCCTGATAAAAGAAGGTGAAGAGCTGATCGCAGATACCGATAAAGACACCATGGTAAGAGATGTTGCTTTAATTTGTGGTGCTCAAAAAATGGAGCATTACGAAATTGCATCATATGGTTCTTTACGCACAATTGCTCAGGTGCTTGGCCTGGAAGGAGTAGCAGCCCTTTTACAAGAAACACTTGATGAAGAAGAAGAGACTGATCAGAAACTGACAGCCATAGCTGAAAACTATGTGAATGAAGAAGCAAGCAAAGAATAATTGAGTATCCTTTAAAAAAGCCCCTCTGATAAACAGAGGGGCTTTTTTATGAATCATTCAGAAGCCCTCGCCGTCCGGTCATCCCTATGCTGTCGGGAAATTGTTTCGGAACAGGGGAAAGCAACGAACAACAGATGGCGCTTGTATACAATTTCCAAAGCTCACTGAGCTTAATCATTCCATCACCTGCATTTGCCGGGCATAGCTTTCGTTTTAAACAGGCAGATAATGCATGATGCTGATGATAGCACCCTTGTTAATCGACTGAATACAACTGACCACCACTGTTCATTTCCTGATTCTTAGTGCTTGAGGCAAGTATTCTGGTTTGTCTGAAATACAGGCGAAAAGTAGACCCCTGATCTGGCTGACTCTCTACTTCAATTTTTCCTCCGGCATTTTCTATAATTTTCTTGACAATGTATAAGCCAATACCAGAGCCTTCTACATGGTCGTGCAGGCGTTTAAACATACCAAAGATCTTGCTTGTATCAGCGTGGGACATGCCAAGGCCATTATCCTGTACCGATAGCACAAGATAATCCCCCTGCTGCTGACAACTGATCCGGATCAGCAGCGGGCGTTTGGCTGATCGATACTTTAAAGCATTGGAAAGCAGGTTGTAAACAATGCTACGGGCATTTTTAGTGGAAAATTGTACGGATTGGCAATGCTGCAGGTTTACTTCAAACCTTGCCACGGCCTCCGCTATCTGATCGCCCAGGTCTAGCTGCACCTCCTGGATGATCCGGGAAAGCGCTACTTGTTCAACATCAGCGCCATTGCCCTCCCGTTGTATTTTTGAGATTTGCGTAAGTTCGTCGATGGTGCGCTTAAACCTTTCTATGGAATCAGTGACCAATCCGAAAAGTTTTTCAAACAGGGGACTATGGCTGATCTCAGGCGTTAAATTTCTGAGCATTGCATGCATCAGGCCTTCAATATTGGAAATCGGAGCCCTTAAATCATGTGAAGCCGTATAAATAAAATTATCCAGATCAGCATTTATATGCCGTAACTGCTGGTTCGTTAGCAGAAGTTCTTCATTACTGGCCATAATCTCTTCGTTGGCAGCCTGTAATTCCATGGTCAAGGCTTGTGCCTCTTTTTCGCTTGCTTCGAGTTGCTGCCTGGCCATTACCTCCTGCGTAATGTCCTGCAGCGTGCCATTGAAACGGTAAACTTCTTTGTTATCATTGAACCAGGCTCTTCCCCTGGCCCGTACAATGCGTTCTTTCTTGGTAACTGGGTGGACGATGGTATATTCAATATCATATTGACCTCCGGAAGAAAATTGCAGCGAATGTTGAATAGCCGCCGTTACCCGTGCTTTGTCTTTTTGGGCTACAACGGCTACAGCATGCAAAAGCAACACTTCTTCTTCCGGCTGCAGGCCAAACCATTTTTTTAACCTGTTATTGGCTTTGAATGTATTAGTAGCCGGGTTTAGGTCCCAGGTGCCAAGTTCGGTAGCCTCAATCGCAAAGTTTAACTCGTCTCTGCTCTCTTCTAGTTGTTGCTGAGCCTTTTTATGTTCAGATATATCTGTGGCCAAAGCAAAATAGCCAAGCACCTGCTCTTCTACTTTGTAAGGGATATAATGCACTGAGATGGGTATAATGCCTGCATTTTTTTTAGAGAGTGTTGTTTCAAGATTTAGATGTTCACCTTTGAACACACGCTGAAGGTTCTTCATCATCCCTTCGTAGGTGGTCCTTCCCATAAGGGTGCCTAACTGTTTTCCAAATACTTCTTCCAGTGTTTTGCCTATTACTTCCGTGGGGGAGAGGCCAAACCAGTCTTCATATGTTTTATTAACAAAACGGTATCTAAACTTATCATCCACATAAGTGATGAGCACGGGCAGTGCATCAGTAATAGTCTTCATTTGCAGCTCACTGGACTTTAGCTCTTTCGTGCGGGCTGCCACCCTGTTTTCAAGTTCGTTATTGACTTCCAGCAACTGTTCCTCAGCGGCTTGTAGTTCTTCCACCGCAGCTGCCAGTTCCTTGTTAATTTCATCCAAATCCATCAATGCCTGCTGTTGCCGCTGCTGGGATTGTTTCAGCTCAGTAATGTCGTGCATGACGACCACAGCGCCCAGCTTTTCTCCCTGCGCGGAAACAATGGGTTGGCCATTGGTCAGGAGGGTTCTTTTCTTGCCCTTCAAGGGAGCTATGACTATTTCCACATCATCAACTGAATCACCTGTAAAAGCCCTGTACAAGGGTATTTCTGCTTTGGCAAGTGGCGTTACCCCATCAGCGTGGTACAGGCTATAGTAAGAAGACCAGTGTTCGGCAGTAAGTATTCTTTCAGGGATTCCATGAAATTGGCGAGTTGCATTATTGAATAAAGTGAGCACCCCTTCTTTATCGCAGGCAACAATCCCATCGCTGATATGCTCAAGGACAGCCTGTAAGAAGCTGCGTTCCTTTTCAAGCACTGCTTCCACTTCCTTTCGGGCCTGGGCCTGCTCTTTTAAGGTTTGATTGGTTTGCTGAAGCTCTTCCCGGGAGGCCATGAGTTCTTCGAAGGCTTCTTCCAGCTTTATTTGCTGCGCCTGCAGCTTGTCGTTGTAGGCAAGATGTTCTTCTTCCTTAAGCTCTACATATAGATTAAAGGCAAACTGTTCAACTTCGGCATAAAAAGTATCCAGTTCCTTGGCAATGGCAATTGCTTTCGGAACATCTGTAGTATATGGCGCTATAAATTCCAGCAGCAGTAACTTCCTAACATGATAGGCAAGCACAAGATCAGCAGTGGCTACACCGTTTCTGGGTATATTGGGGAGGGTGTCTGTTCTCCAGCTTAGCAGGGAATCTTTGGCGTGCTGGAGTGCATTTTGCGCCAGGAGCTCATTAAAAAAGGTTTCCAGGCCCTGCCGTGCAAATGCAATTAACTCTTGCTCACTCAGGTGAGCAAACAAATTTAACAGGGGTAGTTCTACCTGTCTGGCAATCTTTATATTAGCTTCTGCGGCTTCCTGCAGACTATTTTCTAAAAGAAAAGCAGCAAAATCTTTTAGATAGGGAAAAGTTTTATTGGCAGGAGAAAAATCAGTCATTACTTTGTAGGTATACCAATCGGAAAGATATATGATTAGCACTGAAACTGCCGAACTATCCTTATTGTATGTTCATGCATCAGAAAAAAACTTCTAACTAACACATTTTTTCGAGAGAATCAATTCAGGAATGGCTGTAGGGGCGTCACCTTAATACCATTGGCAGGTAGTTCTGGTGTAGCGTGGGGAGGCGTGATCCTTTATGTTAAACAGAAGGTATGGGCAAATAAAGTAAGAGATACGAGCAACCCTATGAAGTGTGATTGCATCTAAGGTATAAACACCTAAAGAACTAATTATGAAACTATTTACTATTCGCATGAAAAATAGAATTCTAAAAGTCACTGTCTCCTTATTTGTGATAATGTTTTTAACAAACACAGATGCTTTG
>JASLAE010000278.1 GCA_030147305.1 Cesiribacter sp. | reverse complement strand
ACTGGCTGGTCCTGTTTTTTTGCCTTTGTTGGCGACGAAGTCTTCTACTTCTCCGGTTTCTACATTCACGCGCACCACCTTATACCCCACCGGATTCCAAACCTTGCCAACCGCAGGCGCCAGGTCACCAAACTGTGCAATAAATGCTTCGCCCTGGTGTCCAAAATTAGCGCTGTGGCTAAATGCAAGACCGTTAGAGGATGAATGTACTCCCAAATTAGCGGCAGGTCGTGGGGGTTTATTCGGGTGCTTGGCTAAAATGGGCAATGGTGTGTCTTCTCCTGGTGCTTTGAAGCGGGCAATGGGAACGCCCCCACCAAAGTCTGGCCAGCCATACCAGGAGCCGCTTCTGATTTTCCAGAGTAGATCTCCCGTACCCCAGACTGGCCGGCTTCCCCGTACATCATAGCTGTTTTCTGTTATATAGAGCTCACCATCGGGCGCCAGGGCAAGGCCGTAGGGGTTTCTGAATCCCCAGGCTACCACTTCCAGCTCGCCACCGTTCAGGGGCATGCGCAAAATAGCACCATTGCAGGGAATTGTGCCTTTCACTACCTGGCCCTCCGTAGTAGCCTGTCCATAGGCAACATAGGCACCTGTACGTGCCTTATCGTCAGGGTTGTCAGTTAACGGGTTTGAAGTTTCGAAGTTCTGGCCTGTCAGCACTACATCTTCGCAGGGAGAATCGTGAAATTCCGGATAACGGGATAACCAGCCGTAATCGGCATTGTCGGTACCTACCACACCGGAGTTAGTGGCGGTGCCCTGTCCAAAATATACATACCCGTCCTTAATCACCGGGCCGTTGGTGTGATGATCTCCCATACTGGGTAGCTGATCTACCAGGGTGGTGATTTCTCCCTGAGGGGAAATACGTAAGATCTTACCTCCATTCATCACGCCCCCTTCAGCAACATAAAAATTACCATCATGGAAAGCAATGCCTGCCCAGGGACCATTCTTTTCGCCTTGTGCAATGAGTGTCAGGTTGCCATCCGCCTCTACCCGCATCAACTTCGAGGGCAGAAAAACCTCTCCATAAGAATAACCGGCTTCGATCACATAAAGCCTGCCGGCATCATCGAAGGTGGTGGCCGTTGGGAATGTCAGGTTTTGGACTACCGCTTCGATGGTATAACCCTCGGGAAGCAGTACGTCTGCCGGGTTAATGTTTCTGGTAGGTCCGGGTGTGTAATTTAACTGTCCGCCGCCATTGGATTTACGCAAGCTGTAACAGCTCGAGACACAAAACAATAGTAGTAAAAGCGAACAGTAGGAGAGAGAGGTTCTGTTCATTGGGAAAAAGTATTTCTCTCTAAACGCTTTTGAAATCGTTTGGTTTGCGGAACCAGGCGTTTTGTATAGCCAGAACGTTAATTTTTTAGTGCTTTATCATTGAAGTGCTCAAAGGGGGATAGCTGAAATATCTACAAAGTATGAAAGAGAGAAAACCAGCCAAAAAAAAGCTGTATCGGAACTGAAGCCGATACAGCGGTAGTATGCGTGGGTTATTATTTTCTTTGTTTCTGAGCAGTGCCAATTGTAAATAAGTCTCCTGGGGTTATAGGTACTCCTAACAGCATTGGCTTTGGTTGGCAATAGTTTAATTTCTATCGTCTTCCCATACTAATGTTTTTATAAGCTCCCCTTCAAATTCCGGACAATTACCGTCTCCAGTTCCAGAAATTCCACCATCAGGAGCACAAACTACATTACACTTATCATCATATAAGTAATTTAGCTGGTCACAACAATCAGATGTAAAGTAAAAGTAGGTGTTACCATCCACTTCCCATTTCCAGACGCTTGCAGGTGGATTATGAACGTCTCTTCTTTTTACTTCTTTTATTTTTTCTTCCACACAGCCTGGTACATCAATCTCAAGGTCTAGTTTTTCACATGATGTAAAAAAAAAGGCTAGTCCTATAAGACTTAGAACCATAAATGTAAAGGTCTTCCTCATGTTATCAAGACACAAGAAATGACCAAAAAGTAGGAATTAAACAATTATTTATTGTCAATTTCTTGATGTATGTACGTCAGGTCTGATCAAGATGGATCTCTCCGGCAAAGATTTATCTGTTATTATAAGTAAAATTTTCTATTAAATAATGACTTAGAGGGCGGTACATACAAATAATTCATTGGGGCTAAAAGAGGGCTCTGGTAATCAGCTAACTAGTGCAGGAGCTGGTAAAGTCTTTTTACAAAAACCTCGGCAAACTTAAGTTAAAGCGCACTGCTAACAGTCGCAGGCTAATGATCAGGCTGGCAGAAACAAGCACATTGAGCTCCCGGTTAACATCAAAAAATATTTCGAGCAAAAGATAACAGACGGCGCCCGCCAGGCAGGCACTTGCGTAAATTTCTTTCTGAAAGATCACGGGCGTTTCATTGGTAAGCGTATCGCGGAGTACCCCGCCCATTACAGCTGAGAACATACCCATAATGGCAGCGATTTCTGGCCTTACGCCCAGCGCCATGGCTTTTTCTGCACCCAGGATTGTGAAAAGAGAGATACCCAGGGTGTCGAACAACAGCAGGGTGCGCCTGAGCCTGTTCAGCACCGGGAAAAATACCTTTGCGGCTACGATGCCAGCCAGAATTGCATATAAAAAGTAGATATCCCCAATCCATACCAGCGGATAGCTGCCCAAAAGCACATCGCGCAGGGTGCCGCCGCCTATAGCAGTGATAAAACCCAGGAAGCTGGCCCCAAACCAATCGTGTTCACTATCTTTAACCGCGAGGGCACCGGAGATGGCAAATACAAAAGTGCCAAAAAGTTCAGCAAGGTACTGTACACTCATAATTCATGAAATAGACCCGCTCAGTTTGCAGGCTGCTGCCAAGTTACAAAAAGAAGTTTGTCTGGCAGTGCTGAGGCGCGCTGGCTTTCTCCTGCTTGTATGATAGGAGTGAAGATAAGAAAGCCGCTTAGCTTGCGGGCATAAGCGGCTTTGGGTTAAGCAGGTGAAAAAATTTATGATGACTGGCCTTAGTGGACCGTGACGGTAACAAAGTAACGGGCCATACTAATGATTACTGTGGTAATAATAAATAAGCTTGCTATGAGGGCTATTAAGAGTTTATGGCTGGTTTTCATTAGTTCTGTCCGTTTAAGTTAAATTTATTATAGTATTTCTCGAGATCGGCCAGGGTAATCCCCAGCATTTGCATGCTGCGAAACAAGGCCGGCAACTCTTCTTCCAGAAACTGTTCCTTCTTCAGGATTTTGGTTTTTTCGTACCCATCGTCTGAGATGAAGTAACCCAGCCCACGTTTGTTGAAGATGATCCCTTTCTCCTGCAGAAAGTTAAACGTTCTGAGGGTTGTATTTGGATTTACTTCAAACTCTATGGCTGTATCCCTGATGGAAGGAATCTTGTCTCCGCTGCCCCACTTACGCTGAAGAATATTCTCTACAAACTGATCTGCGATCTGCAGGTAGATGGCCTGATTGTCTTTAAACTCTATCATAGCTGTCTTTCTTTTAACGTGAAGTAGGTGGTTACCAGCATATAAGGACCAAGCACCCCCCAATAAAGAAAACTAAGGATCGGTTGCAGGGTGTTTTCAACCAGTGCTTCTGTATCTGCCTTAGGTTCCACATTTAAATTATTACCAAAGAACAACCATACCAGCAAACCGCCATAAGCACCCAGAACGATGAATAGCAGCAGCAGGCTCAGTACCGTTTTCAGAAAGTTGTTCTTTCTAAAATAGCAGGCCCCCCAGAGGAAAATAGTCTGAATCACCATGTATGAGGCAATGGTTTGGCCCAATTCTGCTGTAAAAAAACTGGCGGGTGATACCCCAACACCACTTATAAGGGCACTCAACAGGTAAATTGCATAGGTGGCCACAGTATAAACGAGTATAAAAACAGGGGACGTCAGCAGCCATGAGCCCACCAGCTTCTCAAGTGTAGAGACTGGCAGGGTTAAGAAAGAATACGCCTGGTTAGGTGCATGCAGCTCCATAAAAATCTGGCTGGTAAAAATAAGGCCCGTAATCATAAAAACTGTGCTGTAAAATGTCTTAACGCCCACCAGTCCTGCAGGATTGGTATAAGCCGTGAACAACGAAACCAGCAGCAAGATGCCAAAAATGGCGGCGGCGGCTATTAGCCACCGGTTCCTGTAGAGCGTAGCCTGACGCACAACAAAATTGAACTGGCGATTGGGATTATATATGCTAGTGTACATAGTTGTTTTGGTTATTTAGGTGTGCTTCAATGGCCTGCGAATTTTTAACTACACCATTGAATAATAGCTCAAGGTCTATGCGTGACTCGAAATCTGTAAGATTGCGGGTAATACCAGCCTTTCTACCGGCAGTTTCCTCACTATACAACCAGGAGTCGGGGGCAGAATTGCGCAGGTCCTGCTCAAAGCGAAGCTTTTCAGAAATCTCGGCAATGCTGTGGTTAAATACGATCTTGCCTTTTTCCAGGATCAGCACCACGTCAATGAGGTTTTCCAGGTCCCGCACCTGGTGAGTGGATATGATAATGAGCTTTTCTTCATCCAGTGCTGAGGCCATTATTTTTCGGAACTGGCTTTTCGAAGGTATATCAAGGCCGTTGGTAGGCTCGTCCAGAATCAGTAAGCGGGCATTGGTGGCCAAACCAAAGGCTATCAAAAATTTCTTCTTTTGCCCATAGGAGAGGCTGGAAAGCTTGTCGTGCTTTTGCAGTTCAAATTCATCCAGGTATTTTTCCAGTTGCGCCTGATTAAACTTTTTGTAAAAAATGGCATTGGTGCGCACAAAGGCATCCAGCCCAATACCTGGTAATTCAAATTCTTCAGGCACTACATATACCTCTTCCATTACTTCGGGCATCCGGTCGCTTACCTGGTGTCCTGATACGGTGCAGGTGCCTTGTTGGGGGCTGATCAGACCGGCCATATGCTTGAGCAGTGATGTTTTGCCAGCCCCGTTTTTGCCCAGCAGACCGTAAATGCTGCCACTGTTGAGCTGCAGGTTCAGGTCGGTGAACAGCGGCCTGTTCTTCTTATAATGGAACTGTATGTTCTGTAAATTTACCATTGTAGTAAGTTTATGTGTACTAACACACTAGTACACTATAAATGTACTAATGTTTTGCTATTTATCCAGCTTATCTATTAATTTTTTTTAATGATCATGATGCAGGAGCGGGGCGACTGATGTCAGTCCAGAGAGACTCTTAGCTTCTGTATTTTAGTATTCTGGTTTAATTACCACCTGCTCTGTTAAGTTCTTCCAAACTGTTGTTTCTGTTCTTTGCTTCAAATTTTTCGCCTCTGCTAAAGCGGTAGCGCAGGTTCAGGCTTACGCCCTGGCGACCTCTGTACTGCTCGAAGTAGTTGCGATTTTCTCCGATATGGGCACTGCCCAGGTCATACTGTGTGCGGAAAATATCGGTTGCGTTAAGGGTTACGTCCAGTTTGTCATTAAGGAATGAACGTTTTACACCGGAATGTACCCACCAGGCATGATTGATATGGTACATGCCATGTGCAACCGGACCTCTGTAGCCCGTATTCAACTCAAAGGTAAAGCCCAGTGGCAGCTTAAAAGTATGGTTAGACTGCACCATGAAAAATACCTGATCGTTGGTTAGCTGTAGGTTATTGATAAACATTTCGTAAGACTGGTAAGCCAGCACCGCGTTGTTGAACACACTCCACTTTGCGGTTAGCTGTACCGGTGCCACCAGCGTAGCACTATAATTTTCTACCCGGTCTATGTTATGCTGGGCAAATACAGTGGTTTTGGTTTCATTATCCTGCACTGGCACTTCTGTAGAGAAATCCCTTGAGACTGCATAGTGCAGCACCAGGTTATACGACTGCTTGTAGGTGTGCGTCATCTGAAATGAGTGCGTGTATTCCGGCTTAAGCATTGGATTTCCCTGGGCAATGGTGTACGGATCCAGGTAAACGAAGAACGGATTCAGGGATTCGTAGCGGGGCCGCTGGATGCGGCGGCTGTAGTTATAATTGATCTGGTAGTTGTCGCTTACTTTTTGCTGTACAAACACACTTGGGAAAAGATTCAGGTAATTTCTGGTAGTAGTTTGCTGTAGCGTAAGCGACTCACCCTCAGAAAAAGTCTGCTCTGCCCGAAGACCACCCTGTACGCTCCACTTATCATTTATGCTGGTGCTGAAGTTCGTGTAAGCAGCAAAGATGTTTTCCCGGTAGATAAAATGATTGCTCATGCTATCAACTGGTAACTGCACACCATCTTCCTCGGCAAAGAAGTTCAATTTATTGTCAGATACAACGTGGCTGGCTTTCATGCCCATTTCTATTTTGCTTTTATTGATTGGCTTGGTAAAGTCTACTCTTGCTGAGTAAATATTGTAGCTGGAAGGGTTGGTGTTGCCAAGGGTTTGTTTGCTGCTGTTGTTATCTGAATATTGAAATTCATTGATGAATTTTGAGTCACCCATGCTGGTAAGCCGCACATAATCCAGGTCTGCAGATAAGCGGGTGCCCAGTGTGTCAAGCTTGCCTACATAATGCAGATTGAGCGCAGTATTCTTGGTTATGTCATTTACGGGAGTAGATGAATTTACCAGCATGTTCTGGCTGGCATCTGTACGCACCAGGGACATGTCAGCCACAAAATTCTGGTTGTAGTTGGTTTGTGACAGGTTGGCTGTGGCGCCAATGCTATGGCGGTCGTTCAGGTCGAAATCTGTGCCCATGCGAACAGAAGGCGTGTAGTTATTAGATTCCTCGCGAGACTGCTGGTTAAACTTAGCATAATCACCTTCCTGGTTAAATTCACGGATCATGAGCATGTCCCGGAAAGAATTTCTATCGGCCATATCCAGGTTAACAAAAGAGCTCCAACGGTCTTTTTTGTAATTAAGGCTTGTACCAAAACCATAGCCATGCATCTTGTTAAACATGTAGCCTACATATACATTTCCGTTCATGCCGCTCAGGCTGTTTTTCTTAAGATTAATATTTAAGATTCCCGCAGTGCCTTCTGCATCGTGTTTGGCAGAGGGATTAGCAATGATCTCTATGTTTTTGATGTTTTCTGAAGACATCCCTTCCAGCATGTTCTGCAACTCTTTGGCAGACAAATAGGTGGGACGGCCGTCCAGCATCACTTTTACACCACCTTTACCATTTAGCTGAATGTTGCCATCCTGATCTACCCATACGCCCGGTGATTTGCTCAGTACATCATAGGCAGTGCTGCCGGCTGCCATGGCAGTTCCTTCCACACTTACAACCATTTTATCTGCTTCTACAACTACCTTAGGCCTTAACGCTTCTACCGATACTGCCTGCAGCACTTCCACATCTTCTGCTAGGGTAATCTTGCCAAAGTGCTTAGAGAAGCCGGCATCTGCCACGGTAAAAGCAGGAATAGTCTGGGATTTAAAGCCAACAGCACTGAGCTTTAAAAAATAAGTGCCCGCTGCTGGTGTATTGATGGTGAATTTACCAGCATCATCCGTGATGGAACCTGTTACCAGGGAAGAATCGCCAGCGTTTATCACGGCTACGGTGGCAAAGGGTAGCGCTGCACCTTTGTCATCATTCAGGAAGCCGGTAAGTTTGCCGTTTTGTGCAAAGCTAGCCTGCGCCAACAAGGCCAGGAGCGCGATGAGCAGATATTTGTAGATCGTTTGCATGATAATAATTGGTTAGCGTATATCTGTTTTTGTCTGGGAGAGCCTGGAAGAGGTGCTAGCTAAAATCTTCCGTTGGCTACTCAATGTTAGTGTACTACGTTACTAGTACACTACAAACGTACACATTGTTTTTGGGTTTGCAAACTTTTGATGAAATAATTTTTGATGAAATTGCTTGTCCACACAATTGGCCAGCTCTTCCCTGCTTCATAAATTGCGCTGCAGCGTGCCACAACGCCAGTATATTGTACTTTTGGGCATAATTCAGGACTTACATTAATGGCAGCGTTGAGGCAGTAAAGGTTTAATACTGCCAGCGAAACTGTGCTAGCCGAATGAATAGTATGATCAAAATTAAGCCTAGACAGAGAACCTTTGCCTCCGGAAGGGTTTATATACCAAAATTCCTTCACTGATCCTGAACCATGAAAATATTCGCTTTTTCACTTCTGCTATTTTTATTCTCATCTATGCATACAGCTGCCCATGCACAGGAAATAATCGCTCACCGGGGCGCATCTTATTTGGCACCAGAGAATACACTGGCGGCTGTAAAGCTGGGTTATGCCCTGGGGGCAGATGCAGTAGAAATAGACATTCACATGAGCAGGGATAATCAGTTAATGGTAATTCATGATGCTGATACCCGCCGTACGGCAGGTGGCAAAAATCTGGTGGTAAAAGAAACAGCGGCCAATGCGCTCCGGCAGTTGGATGTAGGTAGCTGGAAAGACCCTAAATATGCAGGAGAGAAAATTCCACTGCTTTCAGAAGTGATGCAGCTGGTGCCGGAGGGCAAACAGCTGGTAATAGAGATGAAGCCTGGCCCGGAGCTTTTACCCTACCTACAGCAACAAATACAGGAGAGCGGTATAGCAGAGCGCCTTATCCTGATCAGTTTTAACCTGGAGGCCATCATCTCTGCTAAGCAGCTCATGTCAGCAATTCCTGCTTACTGGTTGCTGCACGATTACCAGGAGCACACATTGGAAGAAGCCATACAGCTTGCCAAAGCGCATCAGCTCAATGGTCTGGATGTGCACCATAAGCTGGTGGACAAGAATTTCATGCAACAGATGCAGGCCCATCAGCTGGCAGTATATGTCTACACCGTTAACAATGCTAAGGTGGCCAAGGTATTGACTGATCTGGGGGTTAAGGGCATTACTACTGACAGGCCTCAATGGCTGCCGGAACAAATGAAGAAAATAGCGGAAGAGTAACAGCGTATCCACCTGATAGATCACGCCAATGGCATCCAGGGGATGTACAACCTGCTTTTAAGAGGATAACAGCACAGCAGAATTTTTAGGTGTAGACAGTTTTGCAGCGCCTGCTGTAAAATCTACTGGTGCCTTTTGCTTGGAGGGAAGAAATTTTAGTGTACATTAGAATCACCCTCCCAACATTTGTTTATGAATATCACCAGAAGGATCTGCCTGCTTTGTCTTTTTGTTTTAAGCTTTACGATTAGTCAGGCCCAGCAAACCAGTCAGGATTATAAAGCAGAGCATTTGCCCAATGCTACCTTAGGGGTTGGATTTGGTTTGCCTTATGGCTGGGCAGGTTTCAATCTGGAGATTCCTGTCTATCGCAGGCTGTTTGTTCCAGCAGGCGGCGGTTTAATTTTTTCAAATGATCCTTATGCCCAGGGATTTATGATAGAGCCATGTTATAATATTGGTCTGGGTGTGGGGCTGGCAAAGCCTTTTCAGCTGTGGCAGCCAAAGCTGTTAGCCTTGTATGGTATCAATGGATTTGCTGCTGGGGTTACCCCTAAAAATTCTTATGAGCCTATTCATCGGAAAACCTATCGCGGTGTGACTTTAGGGCTGAGTAATGCCTTTATGTTTGGCAAAATGCGCCGGAACGGCTTTTCTGTTGATGTATTGTATATAGTTTCCTCGGGCTTCTATGCCGAACATGAGGATAAATATGGCCGTTTTAAGATTGGTCTTGCCTACAAACATGGGTTTGTGTTCTAACTGAACTTTGCCAACGTTTATAAAAAGAAAAAAAGGGCCAGCATGGCCGGCCCTCTTTTGCTATACAGTATCTGTTGGTTTACTGTGAATTGTACAAATTTTGTCTGTTGGTTGGTCTATTACTTATCTGTTGTTGGTTTATTGTAGCCCAGCTATTCCTGAATGAATGCCTGCTGCAATATATTCTTGCTTAACTGTTCATCTTCCGTTACCTGTGGGGTTGTGGTGGCGTAAACCAAACTCCATTTCTCACTGGAAGATGTCACAAGATGCAGCATTAAAAACTAGCAATCGCCCCACCTTATCAGATGGGATAAGATATAGTAATAGCGCAGGTCCGTTTTATAAGGTGATACGTTCCACTAGAAGGATTGATACCTGATATAGGCATTTTTTGGGATTAGAGGGGCTTTCTCATCAATCAGGCTTTTGCCGTGTACCTGTGTTTTCTGGTGCCTGTTAAAATACTTTTTCTTGCATTCCCACTGGAAATTCAAGCAGTGGAACTCGAAGGGAGTGACTACTCCTGATAATGCTGGCTGTTAGCTGCGGATGAAAGTTGAAGTTTAGGAGAACATAAGCCAGACATCGCAAAGTCATGGGGACAATGGATTTAATCAGAGTAGGATGAAAGAGCTGCTAACTACTCGGCTTCTTCAAAAGCCTGATGGCCGCTTAGTGCAAAGAACTTACGGGGCGTTTCGCCGGTAGATTTTTTGAATGCCCTGTAGAAAGTTGTTTTGGAGCTAAAACCGACCTCCAGTGCCAGGGCCAGCAGGGTCTGTTTCTTATACTGTTCCTTAGCGATCAACTCCTTGAAATCTTCAATTCTATACTCATTGATAAAATCATAGAAGTTCTTATCATACCCTTCGTTGATCAGGCGTGAGATGGTGTGGATGTTGGTGTCCATCATCTCTGCAAGCTCCTGAAGGCTTAGTTTGGGATTACGATAAGGCTTTTCCTGTACCATTAGCAGCGAGAGCTCTTCTTTCATCTTCCTGAAGTTCTCATCCGGAAGCTGCTGATCTCTGGCTATTTCAACGATGGTGGCCCCTTCGTCACGCTGTAGTAAGGTAAAGACCTCTGGCTGCGCCATGGCAAAATAACCCAGGAAGTAAGTGAATATCGCAAGGGTGACCCAGAGAATATCGATGCTTAGCTCGCTTAGTTGTAATGGGTCTGTGTTCAG
>JASLAE010000209.1 GCA_030147305.1 Cesiribacter sp. | reverse complement strand
AGGCTTATCTATTGTATAGCATTGATCAAGGGTTAAATTTTTATGGGTTTGGCTGTTTTTAATTCTCGGTCGTCAGCATAATAATGTAACAATCTCTACCAAACCAATCATGAAAAGATCATTTATGCTGCTGGCTATTCTTACCATTAGCCTTTTCTCATTTAATGAACCAGATAACAAGGTTTTCACTAACACAGGTATAGTCTGGTGCGATATTGATTTCTCACAGGCCAGGCTAATTGGTGCTGAAGTTTTCACAGATCCTGTAGACATCAAAGACAGGTTTTTTGCCTCCTGGAATGAGCTGGTACTTCACGAGAATGATAAATATGACATTCAAAAATTTTACCTCAAGAAGCAGCAGACCAACGATTTAAGTATTGTCAGCAAAAGAAATGAAATGCCAGATGTAAGTGATTTGGTAATAAATGAAGATTATGCCTTTCAGGAAGGTCAGCTGGCGAAAATAATTAACACTTATGAGCCGGAAGTAGCCAATGAAGGGCTGGGTGTAGTCTATGTTATAGAGAGCTTTGATGAAAGCAGTGATCAATGTGGTTTTCTTCGATATCAGCAACAAGCACATATTATGGACTAAGCAATACAGTGCGACTCCAAAAGGCTTTGGTTTGCGGAATTACTGGGCAGGGGCTATTTACAATGTAATGAAGGAGAGTAGTAAAGATTATGAAGCTGCGCTGAAGAAATACAAGAAAGCAAACAAAGAAACCATCAACTGAGGCTTTATGCATGATAAGAAACTCCTGCTACCGGCTATTGCCAGTGCAGGAGTTTTTTATGATGCATGAAAGATAATGTTAATCCAGGATCTGGGCCAGTGCTTTCACTGCCCGTTCATGCTTGCGCACCACCGGGTTTTGCATGTCCCAGACATAACCGGCCAGCACAGAGCACATTTGTTTTTTTATTTCCGGATTAGACTGATGGCTGAAAAATATTTTGGGCAGTGAGCCATCGTACCAGGTAGTCACAAATGTTCTGAAAACGTCTACGCCATGCTTCATGTATTCAGCATATTCTTCTTCCCAATTTACGCGCTCTCCATTGAGCTGACGTGATGCCAGCTTTGCCGCGACAGCACCGGATTCGGTGGCCAGGGTTACACCAGAGGAAAACACGGGATCCAGGAATTCAGTGCTGTTACCTGTCAGCACATACCCATTGCCATAGAGTTGTTTCACAGAAGAAGAGTAACCACTGATCTTACGCGGCTCAAACTTACGTTCACTGCCAGCAAAACGATCTTTAAGCTCCGGAATATCATTCAGCCACTGTTGGTATTGCTCTTCGGAAGTGCCCTCAAACCGATTAATTGTTTCCGGCGTACCCACAAAACCCACCGATGTAATACCGCTGGAGAAGGGAATGATCCAGATCCACACATCCTGGCTGTATACAACAATAGTAATGCGGTTGCCATCTATACCTTCCGGACGATTGTTATCCTGTAAGTGACAGAAGAAAGAGGCCCTTACCGGAAAATTAGAGGGTTTATCAAGGTCCAGCAGGCGGGGGAGCACTCTGCCATAACCACTGGCATCAATCATGAATCTGGACTGTACGGTATAAAAGGAACCGTCTTTTTTACGGATGGTGGTTTCAGATGAATGATCATCCATGAACTGAACGCCCACTACTTCAGATTCAAAATCTATGGGAACCCCTTTCTTTTCGGTTTCCCGGGCCAGCAGCAGGTCAAACTCAGCCCGTGGCACCTGCCAGGTCCAGGTCCAGCCCTGGGTGAACTGGTCAGAAAAATCGAAGTCGCAGGTTTGGCCATTGCGCACAAATTTAGCCCCGAACTTTTGCTGGAAACCGCCTTCTTTTACAGCCTCTAAAAGGCCGGCATAGGCCAGGTTATCCATACAGCGGGGCAAGAGGCTTTCACCAATCACAAAGCGTGGAAATGCTTGTTTCTCGACAATTTTGGTGTTGAATCCATTATTTTTAAGAATGGAAGCAGCTACTGTTCCGGATGGGCCTGCCCCTATCACCAGCACGTCTATCTGCTCACACGGAAATTGGGAATTATTCATAAATCTGCTTAATGTTAAAAGAAAGGATTCGCCAGGGTGGGAATTGGATCTTCAATGGAATTGTATGGGTACTAAATTAATTAAAATAGCAGCAAAATTGGAATTATTCACATTATGCTAACAATAAAGGCCATGTAATAAATTGTGCGAAATGAATAATTAATTTTTTGTTTGCTAGCCGCATAATCGTTTTTTTTGTATGCTTAAGTAAATGCGGTTTTTGTCAGTAAAAGCCAAAAATTCTAGCCTAAAATCATGGTTCATATAGGTTTTGCATCCCTTGAACTTGCCGATATAGAAAAAGTAATCTTAGGAGAAAAGGTTGAAATTTCTGACGAGACGAGGGGACGGGTAGAGGAGAGTTTTAACTTCCTGAAAGATTTTTCCAGAAATAAGATTATTTATGGAATTAATACTGGCTTTGGACCAATGGCTCAGTACAAGATCGAGGAGTCTGAGCAAATACAGCTGCAATACAATCTTATCAGAAGTCATGCCTCAGGAGCAAATCAGCGCCTGACGCCTCCTTATGTTAAAGCTTCGATGCTGGCACGGCTCAATACCCTTTCCCTGGGCTATTCAGGCGTAAATACCTCTGCTATAGAAGTACTGGCACAACTGATCAACCACGATGTAACGCCATTTATATTCGAACATGGTGGCGTTGGCGCCAGTGGCGACCTGGTTCAACTAGCCCACCTGGCCCTGGTGATGATTGGCGAAGGAGAAGTTGAATACCAGGGGCAGGTGCAGCCTACCCGTGAAGTATTTGCACGGCTAGGCATCCGGCCCATGGAAATTTCACTGCGGGAGGGCCTGGGTGTTATGAATGGCACCAGCGTAATGACGGGTGTTGGCCTGATGAACGCCATTTATGCGAAACGCGCGATTGAATGGAGCCTGATGGCCTCCATCATGATTTGCGAGATGGTGGATGCTTATGACGATTACTTCTCTAAAGAGCTTAATCAGTCAAAAAAACATGCTGGCCAGCAGGTAGTCGCAGGCATTATTAGACAGCAACTGGACCAGAGCCGCTACAGCAGAAAACGGGAACAGCAGCTTTACAACAAGCTAAGTGACGAAAAGGTACTCATCGATAAGGTGCAGGAGTATTACTCTATTCGCTGCGTACCTCAGATTGTAGGCATTATTCTGGAAACAGTGCAGCAATGCCAGAAGCTTTTGGTAGAAGAAGCCAATTCGGCCAATGATAATCCCATTGTGGATATAAAGAGCAGGAATGTACTGCATGGTGGCAATTTCCATGGCGACTATGTTGCCTTTGAAATGGACAAGCTTAAAATCGCTATCACCAAGCTTTCCATGCTCGCCGAGCGGCAGCTCAACTTCCTGATGAACCCTAAACTCAATGGCATATTACCTCCTTTTGTAAACCTTGGTAAGCTGGGATTTAATTTCGGCATGCAGGGCGTTCAGTTCACGGCAACCTCTACTACGGCAGAAAACCAGATGCTTTCCAACCCCATGTACATTCACAGCATCCCTAACAACAATGATAATCAGGATATTGTAAGCATGGGAACTAACGCAGCTTTATGTACTAAAAAGGTTGTAGAGAACACCTATGAGGTGCTTATGATCGAAATGCTCTCTATCGTACAGGCATTAGATTATTTGCAAAAGACTGATGGCTTATCACCGCAATCACGCCTAACTTACCAGAACATCCGTCAGCTCATACCCACGTTTGTAGATGACTATCCAGTGTACAAAGATCTGCAACGGCTAAAGCAGTACATGATGGAACATTCTCCACTGGCAGTTTAAAGGGAATTGATATTTAAGGATATTTTCCTGATAGCGCAGAAGGTGGTGGAGAGTAGTAAATTGTAAAGCTAATCCCTAAAATATTGTAGCTTAAGTTGTTATTAACAAAAGTTTGTTTAAGTATTCATCTAATATTATTTATGGTTTTTGCAACAAAATTATAAATAAGCTTAAATTAGTATCAGTATAGAAATGAGATATGCATTGGTAACGGGCGGTTCCCGTGGAATTGGGCGGGCAATATGTATAAAACTTGCTGAGCAGGGATTTAACATCCTCATCAATTACAATACAAACGAGCCTGCTGCCCGGGAAACACTTCTGTTGGTAGAACAAAAAGGTGTACAGGCAGAATTACTCAGATTTGATGTTTCCAAGCGTGCCGATGTACGCCAGGTGCTGACCAGCTGGTATGCCAGCAATGCTGATAATACCATTGATGTACTGGTGAATAATTCAGGTATCCGCAAAGACAACCTGATGATATGGATGCAGGACCAGGAGTGGGACGAGGTTATGGACATTAGTCTGGGCGGTTTTTACAATGTTACCAAGCAGGTGTTGCCGGAAATCATCAAAGGCAAAAATGGTAGAATCATCAACATTGTGTCACTTTCTGGTTTAAAGGGCTTGCCTGGCCAAACCAACTATGCAGCTGCCAAGGCTGCCATCATTGGTGCTACCAAAGCGCTTGCACAGGAGCTGGGCCGCCGGAACATTACGGTAAATGCGGTAGCTCCGGGTTTTATTAAAACAGAGATGACAGAAGGGATCGACGAAAAAGAGTATAAAGCCAACATTCCGCTGCGCAGATTTGGCACAGCAGAAGAAGTAGCCGAACTGGTAGGCTTTTTAGCTTCTCCAGGCGCTTCTTACATTACAGGCGAGGTAATATCGATTAATGGGGGTTTGTATTAACGTGAGGGTTGTTTTAATATGAAAAGGGTAGTGATTACAGGCATGGGTATCTACTCCTGTATAGGGCAGAACCTGAACGAAGTCCGGGACTCCCTGTACCAGGGAAAGTCCGGGATTGGCATAGATCCGCTTAGAAAAGAGTGGGGATTCCGCTCTGCCCTTACCGGCGTGCTGCAAAAGCCGGATCTCAAAGAACTGCTTACCCGCCGACAGCGTGTAGGGCTTTCCGAGCAGGGCGAATACGCCTATGTTGCTACGCTGGAAGCGCTGAAAATGGCGGGTATCGACGAAGAAATACTTTCTACCGAAGATGTTGGTATTATCTACGGCAATGATAGCTCGGCCAAACCCTCTATAGAAGCCTTTGAACAGCTGCGCCTGAAAAAAGACACTACCCTTATAGGCAGTGGTTCTATTTTTCAATCGATGAATTCTACGGTTACCATGAATTTGTCGACCATCTTCAAGCTCAAGGGCATTAACTTTACAGTGAGTGCTGCCTGTGCAAGCGGTTCCCATGCCATTGGCCTGGCCTATATGATGATTCGCAGCGGCATGCAGGAAAAAATAATTTGCGGCGGTGCCCAGGAAGTGAATTTTCATTCCATGGGCAGTTTCGATGGGCTCAGTACATTTTCTACCCGCGAAAGCGAACCGCAGAAAGCATCCAGGCCTTTCGATAAAACACGCGACGGTCTGATCCCAAGCGGAGGAGCCGCTTCGCTGATCATAGAAAGCTATGAGTCGGCAAAGCGCCGTGGTGCCCATATTCTGGGAGAGATCATTGCATATGGTTTTTCCTCCAATGGCGATCATATTTCGGCCCCTAATGTAGCCGGACCAACAAAGTCGTTGGAGATGGCCATGAAGCAGGCAGCAATACGGGCTTCTGAGGTGCAGTATATTAATGCCCATGCCACCTCAACCATTGCAGGAGATATTAGCGAGGGCAAGGCCATCCTGAATGTATTTGGAGATAGCCGTCCGCTGCTGAGCTCTACCAAGTCCATGACCGGCCACGAAATGTGGATGGCAGGGGCGAGCGAGGTTGTGTATTCCCTGTTGATGATGGAGCATGGTTTTGTTGCGCCCAACATTAACCTGGAGAATCCGGAAGATGAACTTCAGGATCTAAATTTTGCTTATAATGTGGTTGAAAAGAACATAAATGCGTTTCTTTCCAATTCATTTGGATTTGGAGGTACAAACTCCTCTATAATTGTACGAAAAGTATAAAAAAAGAAATATCGCTTAGAAATGACCAGGGAAGAGATTATTGAAAGAGTGAACGGGTTTTTGGTGGAAGAGTTTGAGGTAGATGCAGCTGATATAAAACCAGTAGCAAACCTGAAGGAAACACTTAAGCTGGATAGCCTGGACTATGTGGATCTGGTAGTGGAGATTGAAAGCAACTTTGGATTTAAAGTAAAACCTGAAGATTTTCAGTCGATCCATACATTCCAGGATTTCTATGACTACATCATTGCCAAGGTAGAGAGCTCAGTAGCAGCAAAATAATGTCATCCTGGCAAGGAAAAACCCGCGGAGGCTTACTTGGCTACAAGATTTTCATCTTAGTGCTGAAGAAGTCGGGATTAGGAGCAGCCTATGGACTCTTACGGGTCGTGGCTGCTTATTTTATTCCCTTTGCTCCTGCGGCCAGCCAGAGCATGTACCGCTATTTCAGGGAAATCCTGCAATACTCACATCCTAAAGCCCTGGAAGCCCTCTACAAAAATTACTATATATTTGGGCAAACCCTGCTGGATAAAGTGGCCCTTATGGCCGGCCTTGAGACCAGGTTTACCTTTACTTTTGAAGGGGAGGAGCACCTGCGGAAATTGCGCGAAGCTGGCACAGGCGGGTTTCTGATCAGTGGCCACCTGGGTAACTGGGAAATTGCCGGGTTTCTGCTTAAACGCCTCGATATGCGCATCAATATCGTAATGTTTGAAGCAGAGCATGAACGTATCAAAGAACATCTTGGGAAGATCATGCACAACCAGCATGTAAACATCATACCCATAAAGCAGGACCTGTCGCACATCTTCCTGATCAACAAAGCTATCCGCAACAGGGAGATCATCTGCCTGCATGGCGATCGTTTTGTAGCGGGCAGCCGGATTGCCACAAAGACTTTTATGGGGAAGGAGGCTTTCTTTCCGCTGGGGCCTTTTACAATGGCAGCCAAGCTTAAGGTACCTTATTCCTTTGTGTATGCGGTAAAGGAAACCGACACCCATTACCATTTATCTGCCACACCGCTGCAAACTGCGGCTGGTAATCCGCAGGAGATCTTAGGAGATTATGTTGTTTCCCTGGAGCAGAAAGTTCGCCAGTATCCGCTACAGTGGTTTAACTATTTCGACTTCTGGAGCCAGGAGCTGAAAGGGGCTTTACATGAAGAACAACAACATGAAAACACAGCCCATCCTTAGCGGAGACGCACTGCATCGGTATATTCCGCAAAGGCCGCCTTTTGTGATGATAGATGCGCTGTACGAAAGAGCAGATCAGTATATTAAGAGTGGCTTTACGGTACCGGCAGAAAATGTTTTGTTAAATGATAACATGTTTCCTGAGGGTGGCCTGGTAGAAAACATTGCCCAGACAGCTGCCCTCATGGCAGGGCTGCGCTATGCTGATCTGGGAATGCCAACGCCGCTGGGTTTTATTGCCAGCATTAAAGATTTGGAAATCAGGCAGCTTCCCGCTGTGGGCAGCCGCTTACACACTAAGACTACATTAACACACGATCTGGGAAATATACAGGTAGTAGAAGGGGAGGTTTTTGGTGAACAGGACCAGTTACTTGCCCGTTGTGAGTTGAGGATATTTATTAAAGGTGACACGTAATGCTGAAGAACATAAAAGAAACTGAGGTTCGCTTCTCAGAGGTAGATAGCATGGGGATTGTCTGGCACGGGCACTACATCAAGTATTTTGAAGATGGCCGTGAATCCTTTGGCAGAGAACATCAGCTGGGTTATATGGATGTGTATGACAGAGGTTTTTTTATTCCCATCGTCAACATTAACTGTAATTACAAAAAGCCCATTGTTTACAACGGTCCGCTGATGATCGAAACTACTTTTGTGGACACTCCGGCTGCTAAAATCATCTTTGATTATAAGCTCTACCATAAAGAAACAGGTGAGGTGTATGCCACTGGCACTTCGGAGCAGGTGTTTCTGACCAAAGAGCGGGAGCTGCACCTCACAATTCCTGAGTTCTACGCCAGGTGGAAAAAAGAAAAAGGACTTCAATCTGCCTAGGGCACTTTTATTTTGAATATCTATACCATTGCCGATAATATCTTAAGCCCGCTGGGTACTGATACCAGTCAGAACTTCTCGTCCCTGGTACGTCTGCAAAGTGGTATTCAGAAAATAACAGACGAACGCCTTTCTCCCGTGCCATTTTATGGTGCCGCCATGGAAGAATTTTCCTTTATGGAAGCGCTGGAGGGGCAGAGGCTGGACCCATATACCCGGCTGGAGAAAGGATTCATCAAGTCTATCAGTATGGTACTGAAAGCAGTGCCGACAATGGATAAAAAAAGGCTGGTGCTGGTGATCTCCAGCACTAAAGGAAACATAGATCTGCTTGGTAAAACAGCATCAGGACCTGTACCCGCGCAGCGGGTTGAACTTCCTGCCATGGCACAGGCAATTAATGATCATTTCAGGCTGCCTCACCTGCCGGTAGTAGTATCCAATGCCTGTATCTCAGGAGTATCCGGAATACTGGTAGCGAAAAAACTTATCAGCATGGGCCTGTATGACCATGCATTGGTGGCAGGTGGCGATCTGCTGGATCAATTTGTCATAGCAGGTTTTCAGAGTTTCAAAG
>JASLAE010000040.1 GCA_030147305.1 Cesiribacter sp. | reverse complement strand
CAAAAAGCGTGCTCCCTCCCAGTTTAAAAACAAAAGCCAAAAACAGTGAATAGCTAAGATACCAGATGCTGCGCTCTGAGGGTAAATGGCCGGACAATAAGACTTGAGCACCTTCTACATAAACACAAGTATCGACAGATTCCCTAATGCCATAATGAAAATAAAGCAGTAGCTGAACAATAGTCCATAAACTTATTAATAGCAGATAGTGAAGCTTAGGCCTGGAATGCAAAATACAAAGGCTGATGATTTGCAGGTAAATCTAGCACTTACTAGCTGTTTTTAAAGGAGAGCATACTGCATTTAGGAACTCAAAGAATTCCTGGATGATAGAAATATAATATAGCGGATAGTGCTTTGTTTTGGAGTCAGCCCTTTCGTTTAGGTACGGGGTCATGCCCGTGGGTACCCCACGGATGGCAGCGGGTGATTCGCTTTAAGCCAAGCCAGGTACCCTGCAACGGCCCCCATTCCCGTATGGCCAGGATCATATAGGCTGAACAGGTAGGCGAGTGGCGGCAGTTAGATCCCAGCAAAGGGGAAATGGCCAGCTGGTAAAAGCGTACCAGACCAATCAGGATTCCTGATATTAGTTTGTTCAGTAGGTTCAGCATCACTTAAGAAAGCTTAAAATAGCTATAATTGGTTCATCAGACAAAGAAAAGCCAGGAATGAAATGGCTCTTCTTTGCAATGGAGACCAACCCCTAAATAAACTCAACGGAACTCCTGATTGTATCCGGCGGAACTATACAAAAATTATTCTACCACTGTAATGTTGTTCCAGCTTACATCAGCATCTGTAGTGCCCATAGCGCTGGTAGAGGTAGCAGATTTTATCCCTGGCTGATGTTTCAGGACCATCCTGAAAGAACCGGTGGCACCAGCTTCACCAATTGTCCAGGTGGTGGTAAGGCCAAGGGGTAGCCCGTTTTCGTCTTCATCTTCATAGATAACGGCGTTTTCTTCCAGCGTATCTATGTTGCCGTTACCAGCTGGTACGCTAAAGATGTTTCCGTTCCACTCAAAGAAAATCATATGCTCGTCGCCTTCCTCTTCTACCTCTGCAGAAATGTCTTCGCCATTTGGGCCAAACATCTCAATGGAGAGGGTGTAAGTAACGCCTGCCGCTAAAGGTTCGCTCACATTAACAGCCCCCTGTGATCCCTGTCCGTCGGGATCTAGCGAACTAAATTCTACTGCCTCTCCACCATTCACTGGTGTAAAAGTTAAGGTTATATCGGTAATGGCTTCTTCTTCGTTTTCAGGTGCCGGAACATCTTCATCATTGCAACCGCCCAGCGCTAAGGAAAACATAATTAGTAAAACAAGGGGATTGAAAATAGCTTGTAAAGACTTCATAAAAAAGTTTAGTATTTAATGCAACAATGATGCAAATATACTAACGAGTGCTTAGGTTAAAAGTTTTTAGAAGGTAAATTTTACTGATAGTGTAAAATTTCTGCCTGGCTCATCTGCAAAATACCTGAGTCGGTTCGTATAGTCTCTGTAGGCCTGGTTCAGCAGATTGTAAACAACTAGTCGATAAGTAAAACGACCTCTTTCTATGCTGCTGGAAACGTTGAATAACAGGTAGCCCTTTGGGGGAGCCATAAAATCAAAGCCTTCTGCAGCATTCGCCAGAATTTGTGATTCATTTCTGCCTGCTGTCTGAATTTCTTCTGGTGTAATTACCGGTGGTGCTGCATATTGTTCAAACACATAGGAGGCGCTCAGACCGGCACTAAAATTTTTAAATCTCCCCAGGCTGGAAGTTCCATAATCCAGAGTGTAGGTAAGCCGATTGGGTGGAATGCCTACAAATTGTTCGCTGCTGTTAACATTTGCAGCATGAAGCAGCATAAAACGAAGGCCTGAAGTCCAGTTAGGTGTATGTTTAACCGATATGCTTCCATCCATACCAGTCAGCAGGGCATCGGTCTGATTGTAGACGAAGAAAGGGAAAGGGCCGCGAACTGTGCTGGTAATACCGGCAGCTTCGGTATAGATAAAATTTTTTATGAAGTTCAGGTAGGCTGTGAGCTCAAGGGAGGTTTTATTTCTCTGGTAGTTGTAGGTGTTTACCCATTTATAGCTTAGCTCACTGGCAACTGCTTTTTGAGCCTCCGTAAAAACTCCGGATTCGCCTTCAAAAAATCGCCATAGTCCGTATTCAACAACTGCTTCGTGTTTGCCAAAACTGTAAAGTTCTGCCATGTTGGGTGGCCGCCAGGCAAGTCCCAGGTTAGACTGAAAACTGCTCCATTCACCGATGGGCTGCAAAAAGCCTGCACTGGCAGTTACACTCTGGTAATTGATATCATGTCTGAAAACAGCTTTGTTCTGGTCCCGGCCTCTTACAGAGGTAGACTGAAGATCATATCGGATTCCTGCATCGATAGTAGTTTTTCCTACCCGGGTGGATTCTACAACATACACGCCCAGGTTAAGATTGTTGTAATTTGGCAGAAAAGGAGTGGTATTGGTACCGGCAATATTGTTGTTATCCTGATATTGGGTCTGTATGCCGGCTGCTCCTGTAAAAGCACCCACTGCCGGATGATTCCATTCTGCTTCCAGGGAATGCGTGAATAACTCCAGGTCAATGGAAGGAGGAGCACTGTTAGCTCCTCTTCGTACATCAAATTCCTGGCGCTGATTAGCCTGAAAGCCATACTGCAGCTCCAGACTGCTTTTGTTTGGAAAAGTGTACGTGCCATTAAGCCGTAGCAGGTGGTGGCGAACCTGTTGGTTAGGCGTGTTTATTTTATAAGAAAAATCACTTGTGTAAGCTGGCGGCTCGTGCTGTAGCGCAAGACTTAGATCCTCTAAATTGCCTACTACAGAGCCCCGGAGTATACCCAGCTGCTGTTGAAAATAATTGTAATGCAGGGTTAAATCCAGCTGCCGCTTATGGTAAAGTGCGCCCGCTGAAAAGCCTAGCTCCCGGGCACCTGTGTTGGTGAGCTGATAGTCTGGTGTATGTAAATCTCCCTGTATTAAGCCAGAGGCCTGAGTGATCCAGGCTAGATTCGAATAACCTTCCTGTACCAGTACCGAACCTCCGGCAGAACGGCCATTCGCCTGCAGCGTAAGCTCGGCATCACCGCTGAGCGCTCTGGTTAAGCGGGGTTGTGGAGGGTTGATCAGGATAACACCGCCCAATGCACCAGGACCATATTTTACAGAAGCAGCTCCTTTTATCAAACTGATGTTATCTGCCATGGATGGATCGATTTCCGGCGCATGCTCTGCTCCCCAGTTCTGGCTCTCGTGCCGCAGGCCGTTATTGATGATTAAGATGCGGCTGCTGTGCAGGCCATGTACTACGGGTTTTACAATATTCTGGCCTGTGCTAATGGTAGTAACACCGGATATTCTTTGCAGCACATCGCCCAGTTTTTGACCCCCTGTTCCCAAAAGATCTTCGGGACCCAGGGTTGTGGCAGTGGTAGAGGCCATACCAATTTCCGGGGCAACGCCCTCCACTACAATACTCTCAAGCTGCGTATCATCCGGCGAAAGGTATATAACCGGGTCGCTATGGTAATGATCGTGGTGGTGGGTGACAGATTTATAACCAACAAAGGAAACAATCAGATCAAATTCTTCTGAACAAAGGTCATGTAGATGAAAAACGCCGTCTTCGTCGGTAATAGTGCCTTTGCTGGTGCCTACTATCTGAACAGTTGCATAAGGAAGGGGTTCAAGACTTTGCTGGTCTACAATTCTTCCAGCCAGATAGCAGTCACATTCAGTACTACAATCTGGCTCCTGTTGCATTTGAGCGGCTGCAGGTAAGCTTAAA
>JASLAE010000025.1 GCA_030147305.1 Cesiribacter sp. | reverse complement strand
TTTTGAATTTTGTGCCATCCTGGTGATATATAACCCCTGTAACATATTAAACTTATGTTACAGGGGTTATTTAATAATCATATATATTAAACTCGCAACTAGTTGATTTCCAATATTTTGGCGCATAAATAATTATTATATATACTAGTGTTACTCTTCAATACTGATAACTGATTTTTTAATATTCCACTAGATAGTTCCTAGCAGAGATAAATTTATATCATCTACTTCAGAGCAAGTTTGCATTCCTAGTTACAAGAAAGTATCAACAGAGTTACTATCGTCTGCGTTTTGAATGGGAAAAACCACGTTTCAACTGGCTTCTGATTTGAGGCACTTTAACCTCACCGATACCGAGCAGTTTGTAAATTGTTTCCTTATCCATCTCCTGCACTTCTCCTGCCTGAAGATTTTCCAGCTTCAATTCTTCAATCGATACACGCACCAATCGTAAAGTAGGAAAACCCACTGCAGCGGTCATGCGCCTTACCTGCCGGTTCTTACCTTCTCGAAGCCGTAAGTATATCCAGGTTGTAGGTATATTTTTCCTGAAGCGGATAGGCGGATTCCGCACCGGTAACGCAAGGGGTTCTTCTAAGAGCCCGGCTTCTGCTGGCCGTGTTTTATAAGATTTTTTCTGAATCTTGATCTCAACACCAGTTCGAAGATTTTGAAGTGCTTCCTCATGGATGGTCCCTTCCACCTGCACCCAATATGTGCGCCAGTGTGCAAACTTAGGATCCAGCAGCTGATGATTTAAGGTGGTATCACTGGTAAGGATCAGTAGTCCTTCGCTGTCCGCATCCAGCCTGCCTACAGGATAAACATGGGGAGGAAACTGAAAGAGACTGCCTAATCCAGGATATTCTCCCTCCGGACTAAACTGGCTTAGCACGCCATAAGGCTTATAAATACAATAGTAATAGGGGGTGGGCTCTGCTTGCATCATCAATCAAATCTCTTTTGTATTATCAACAAACACCAGCGCTGATGATTAGCTTTACTCTTAAATATCTGCAATATATTAACTGAAATCAGTGCGGCACATGTTTACCTACTTTCAGGATCCACAATAATTGGTCCTAAGAAAAAGCCATATTTAAAGCATGACGAGCTATCTGATAAGGGCTGACATGATTTATCGGGCAGAAAAGAATTAAGTAATGTAACACCTACAGAAGCTTAACTCAACAAAATTGGGGTAGTAATACGTATATGAAACGAGCACACGAAAAAGAAATAAATACATTCCTTACTAAATTGAATCTTTTTAAGCAGCGAGAATCTATTTAAACCAGTTGTACCAGTCATTATGCGCATTGTTTACTGTATTACTTTTCTACTGGCTGTAGCCTGCACCAGTCAAAAAAATTCTGATCAGCAGCTTGATGCTTGTCTGAATAAAACCTGTATAAGTTCAGATGCCATGGTAGTCTCTGCTAACAAAGAAGCCACCCGTATTGGTGTTGAGGTACTGAAAAAAGGGGGTAATGCGGTAGATGCCATGGTGGCCGTGCATTTTGCTTTGGCGGTGGTACATCCAACAGCTGGCAATATTGGCGGTGGAGGCTTCATGGTATATCGTACCAGTACGGGAGAAGCTTTTACCCTGGATTTTAGAGAAAAAGCACCCCTGGCTGCAACTAAAGATATGTATCTGGATGATCAAAATCAGGTGATCAAGCATCTGAGCGGTACTGGTTACCTGGCTGCCGGCGTTCCGGGTTCTGTGGCCGGCATGGTGCAGGCACATGAAAAATTTGGTAAGCTTAGCTGGGCAGAATTACTCTCACCTGCAATTGCACTGGCAGAGAATGGTTTTGCCATCTCTAAAACACAGGCACAGGAATTCAATCAGGTCATGGGGCAGTTCAGGGAAAACAGCCGTAACCCACAAGAGCTGGCACTTGTTAAAGAAAGTCCCTGGCAGGCAGGAGACAGGCTGGTGCAGCGCCAGTTGGCTGCAACGCTTAAGCGCATTCAGCAGGAAGGAAAAGGTGGGTTTTATGCTGGTGAAACCGCCAGACTTATTGCAGAAGACATGCGTAACAACAAAGGATTGATTACTGAGGAAGACCTGCAACAGTATGAAGCTATCTGGCGTGAACCACTTACCGGCACCTTTGGCAATTATAGAATTATAAGCATGGGACCGCCTTCTGGTGGCGGAGTGATCTTAATGCAATTATTGCGCATGAGCCAACAGTTTCCACTGGCAAAATGGGGATTTCATAATACGCGCACGGTACATGCAATGGCCGAAATGGAACGCAGGGTATACCTGGACAGATCGCAGTATCTGGGTGATCCCGATTTTGTAAAAATGCCATTAAAGCAAATCCTTGACTCAGGTTACCTGTCACGCAAAGCAAAAACGATCTCCCTGAGCCGCGCAACCCTTAGCCATGAAATAGCACCCATGCAGGCAACCCCTGTCAGGGGCCGTGAACACGAACAAACAACCCATTATTCAATCATTGATCCGGAAGGGAATGCTGTTTCTGTCACGACCACCATCAATGGTGCTTATGGTGCAAAGGTTTTTGTAACAGGTGCTGGCTTTCTGTTAAACAACGAAATGGACGACTTTAGCATAAAGCCGGGGGTACCCAATATGTATGGTTTGGTGGGTGGTACTGCCAATGCCATAGAACCAGGCAAGCGCATGCTCAGCAGCATGACGCCTACCATTGTAGAAAAAGAAGGCAACCTGCACATGGTAGTAGGTACACCCGGAGGCTCAACCATTCCAACCTCGGTATACCAGACCATCTTAAACGTGATAGTGTTTGATATGAACATGACGGAGGCTGTTTGGGCAGGCCGTTTTCATCACCAATGGCTTCCGGATCAAATTTCTCTGGAAGAAGGTGCTTTACCGGAAATGGTGGTAGACAGCTTACAAATACTGGGGCATAGCCTGGAAGGCAGATCCAGTATTGGCCGTGTGAATGCCATTTTACGGAGAACAAATGGCCAATGGGAAGGAGCAGGGGACCCCAGAGGAGAAGATATGGCCGGCGGCTTTTAAGTCGCCCCTTCATTAATTAATTATTTGGGCACCAGTATTATGGTTGCAGCACAACTCCGGCAAAAAAATGCCGTGGAGCAGCTGCCTGGTAATAACGTTCACCGAAAGCATTCAGGTCATAACCCAGACTATAACTTTCATTTAGCAAATTTTGACCGCTTACAAAAAACCTGAGCTCCGCTTTTCTTAAAAGAGAAGGCCTGTATTCCAGCCGCACCTGCAATAAATGATAATCTGGCGCATAAAAATTATTAGCATCGTTGAGGGGGATCTCATCGGTAAAGGTGTGGGTGAGATACAAGCCTAGTTTCTCCCGGTAAAGCACATCGAATGCCAGTGCGGAGGTAAATGGCGCCACACCTGGCAGGGCATTGCCAGAATAATCCTGCTCTCGTTGCTGATAATTTCTGAACCGGTAACGCTGATATGCGCCAGACAAAGAGGATGTAACCAATAAGTCAGGTCGCTGGA
>JASLAE010000454.1 GCA_030147305.1 Cesiribacter sp. | reverse complement strand
CTGCTCACGAGCAGCAGCGTACTGCTGGTAAAAAGGAATAAAGCCCGCAGCCTGGTCTTCTATTTCTTTACGTTCGGCTTCAAATTCTTTTTTCACCTCCTGATATAGCGCAAACTCATGTTTGTCTTCTGCCTGCTCTGCTGTCTTTCCAGCATATTTATCATGCAGCTTTTTATAAATACGGGTCAATTCATAGGTATCGTGGTCCACATGTTCACCATTAGGACCACCAATAAAGTTCCAGCCGTGCACATCATCTACATAGCCATTCTTGTCATCGTCTATGCCATTGCCGGCTACTTCTTCGGCATTTACCCAAATTTTATCTTTCAGGTCTTCGTGCTCAATATCAATACCGGAGTCTATTACAGCCACAACAACCTCCCGGGGCGTTTTGCCTGCCAGAAGCTCTTTGTAAGCACGTTCTGCACTAATACCAGGCACTCTGTCTGTTTGAGGATCCAGATTAAACCAGTTTTCAGGTGCCTGGCTCAGGGTATCAGTTAGGGTAAAGTTTTTCGTTTTCTGCGCCTGAAGTGGTGCACCTGCCAGCAGCATTGCACCTGCCAGCAGCATTATGGAATGGTTTTTCTTCATGAATAAATCTTAAGCCTTTCAGCTACTCAATATGGGTTCAAACAATAATATTACAACCTAAATGCATCCATTAGCCAGTAAACCAATCATACAATGGAGTGAGCTTATGGAATTGCATTACGATAAATGCTCCGATTTGGCTACTCGAATCATACAATGTGCTAACTTAATTTTAAGGGTACAAATTCCGTACCAGCCATTCTATTCACTTTCCAGTGCTATTAATCTTCACGATAGCTGTTTGAGAGTCCGCTCTATGCCACTTAAATAGGCTGCACCAAACAGGTTCAGGTGCACCAGCAAAGGGTACAGATTATAGATTGCAAAGCGCTCTTCATAGTTTTTTTCCAATGGTTTACACTCCTGATATGCGCGATAGAAGAGCGGATCGAAACCGCCGAAGAGTTGGGTAAACGCCAGCTCGGCTTCTCGATGTCCATAATAAACTGCAGGATCTATAAGCCAGGCGGCACCATCGGGTCCCGTCATCACATTTCCGCTCCACAGATCGCCGTGCAGCAGTGCAGCAGGCTCTGTTTCCAGCAGATCTTCAATGCGGGGGTACAACTTTCTGAACCTGTCCAAGAAGTCTTTCCCTACCTGCTGCTGATAATACGCTAAACTCAGCTGAGGCTCCAGCCGGCGTTGAATAAAAAATTGGGGCCATGAATCAAGTGTTTCATTATTTTGAGGGAGCCTGCCTATGTAATTGTTATGGTCCAGTCCGTACAAAGGTTGCGTGTGGCTATGTAAAGCCGCGAGTCCTTCTCCCAGCTTTTGCCAAAAATCCTTTTTAGGTGAACGGCTATCGAGGTATTGCAGCAGCAGAAACGATTTCTCGGCTACCTGCCCCTGCCCTATTACCTCCGGCACAGGCAATGCACTGGCAGCACTCAACAAGCTAAGGCCTTTTGCTTCTGCTGCAAACATATCTTTTTCTGCCAGTTCATTCCATTTGATGAAAAAATCTCCCTTATCGGTTTTAAGGTGTACCGTCTGGTTAATGCAACCACCGCCTTTCAGCTGCATATCCGCTACCTGCAGGTTCTGGCCTGTTCCGATAAAAAGTGCTTGTTCAAAAAACTGTACAGGACTATCGAACATGTGGCTGCAGCTGGTGCTTACGCGTTAAAAAGTCAATAAAATTTACCAGGCTGTGGTCCAGGATTTGATAGACTTCCTGAAAACCTTCTTCTCCCCCATAATATGGATCTGGCACAGATAAGGCTTTATCGCCGGCAGAACCAGGATCTGCGATAGCTTCCGATTGGAAAGGATTGGCTTGATCAAAATCGCGCATAAGATAGATGCTGCCACCTAATTCTTGATCTGCTTCTGCAAGTGTATGCAGCATGCGCCTGTTCTCTATGTCCATAGCCAAAATATAATCATAGGCACTAAGATCTGCCTTAGTAACCTGCCGGGCCCTGTGCGTTATGCGTACCCCCATGCGTTCTACTGCACTGATGGTACGGCTGTCTGCCGGCCTGCCGACATGGTAATTGCCTGTTCCTGCCGAGTCTGATTCAAAAAAATCTGCTAATCCCTTCTCTGCTATTTTATGGTTGAAGATTGCTTCAGCCATTGGCGAGCGACAGATATTTCCAAGACATACAAAAAGAACTTTTATTTTTTCCATAAGATATTCATCAAAATAAAGCTGCTGATCAGGTTTAGATTAACCAGAAGTGCAAGGTTCTTGCAGTTCGAGGGTTATAGCGTTTGATTCTTAAAAATGAATATGTGGTTGAAGGGCAAGGAATATATTTAATCTTCTGCAAAAGATGCTTTCATAAGCCCACAGCCTGGGTTTTTAACAGGTAAATACAAAGCCCTAAAAAATATTTAATTTTTTTCTTTAGCCCTGGGTTACCTTTTTAATGCATTCAGTATATACGGTTACATAACACACTTATTCATACACCTGTTTAACATCTATTAAGCATTAAGCCTCTCTTAGTTTTAAGAGAGGTTTTCTTTTTTACTTCCCGCCCATTTTTTTCATCTTTAGGCCTACCAAATTTTTCTACCCTTTGCTATGAACTTCGACTTTATAAAAGTTACAGAACAGTATCAGCCGCACATTGCCCTTATTGAGCTAAACAGACCCAAAGAACTAAATGCCCTGAATTTACAGCTGATGGGCGAACTGCGGGATGCCCTGACGGCACTGGATGAGAATGATGCTGTACGGGTAATTGTGCTGACAGGTAATGATAGAGCTTTTGCGGCAGGCGCCGACATTAAACAGATGGCGGGCAAGGGCGCCATTGATATGGCAAAGATTGATCAGTTCAGTACATGGGATAAAATTAAACGCACCAAAAAGCCCCTGATCGCAGCAGTATCTGGCTTTGCCCTGGGCGGCGGATGCGAACTGGCCATGACCTGCGATATGATTGTTGCTTCGGAGACAGCCCAGTTTGGTCAGCCGGAAATTAAGATAGGTGTGATGCCTGGTGCGGGTGGCACCCAACGCCTTACCAGAGCCATTGGCAAAGCCAGAGCCATGGAGCTGGTGCTTACAGGTAAATTTATCACAGCTCAGGAAGCACTGGGCTACGGACTTGTTAACCGTGTAGTGCCGGTAGAAATGTACCTGCACAGCGCTATGGAACTTGCTGTTGAGGTGGCTCAAATGTCTCCCATTGCCACACAAATGGCCAAAGAATCTGTGAATCATGCATACGAAAGCAGCCTGAGTGAAGGTCTTTATTTCGAGCGTAAAAATTTCTACATGCTATTTGCCTCAGAAGATCAGAAAGAAGGTATGAATGCTTTTGTAGAAAAACGCAAGCCGGATTTTAAAGGCAGATAAAAATTTCCTAAAAAAATTTTATGGACTACCGGCTGTGTTGCTGAGGAGGTTTAGTGTATGCTATGCCCTAAAGCTACTATTGCATTGTGTCGTTTAAAGGAAGAACAAACGTATGCAATTTATAAGGCAACCCTGTACAGCAGATCCCATATGTATAGGATGCATTTGCAGGTGCCACCATTAAAATTCTATTTAAGCTGCTAAGAAAAAACCTCGCCTTGTTTTCCTCTTAATCCTGCTCTACCTTTGCGCGAGCGTTCCGGGCATTGCTGTTTTGATGGATAAACCCTTAAGCTTTAGCAGGAATTAGCTCTACCGGAGCCAAAGAAAAGCTGTGCTTCGGAAAGCAAAGCGAAAAATATCTGAAAGGGTATCATCTATTTTTATTCTAAATATTCACTGAACTAAAAGTTTCTATGGCATCATTAGTTGGAAAAAAAGCTCCACTATTTAAAGCTCCAGCCGTAATTGACGGCGAAGAAATTGTAGATAACTTCTCCCTGGATCAATACCTGGGCAAGAAGTATGTTGTTTTCTTCTTCTATCCTAAGGACTTCACTTTTGTATGTCCTACAGAAATTCACGCTTTCCAGGAAAAGCTTGCCGAGTTCGAAAGTCGTGAAGTAGCTGTTGTAGGCTGCTCTTGCGATACAGAAGAGAGCCACCTGGCCTGGTTACATGTAGCCAAAGACAATGGCGGTATTAAAGGCGTAACATACCCCCTGGTAGCCGATGCTGCTAAAACCATTGCCCATAACTTTGGTGTGCTGGCTGGTGACTGGAGCTACGATGAGGAAGGTTATCTGCAGTTCGATGGCATGCCGGTTTCTTACCGTGGCAGCTTCCTGATCGACAAAGAGGGTGTTGTGCGTCATGCCACCATCAATGATTTGCCGCTGGGCCGTAATATTGACGAAATGATTCGCCTGGTAGATGGCCTGCGCCATGTAGAGAAATTTGGTGAAGTTTGCCCTGCCAACTGGGAAGAAGGCAAAGAAGCCATGCATGCCACGCGTCAGGGTGTAGCTGAGTATCTTGCCAAAAACTAAAGTAAAATAGTTGTGCCTGCAGCAGGCTATGCAGATAGTTGTGCTGATAGGATCATCAATACAAGAGCCGGCTTTCTGAGCCGGCTTTTTTGTTTATTTTTGGCCCATGAAGCTACAAAAGTGGCTGTACAGCCTTGGCCTGCGTGGCTACAAAACAGCGCTGCAGCTGGCATCCCCGTTCTATCCAAAAGCCAAAAAGATGGTGGAAGGCCAACAGCAACTACTGATGCATATCAGAAAAGCTGTACAGCATAATACCGCACCGGTTGCCTGGTTTCACTGTGCCTCACTCGGTGAATTTGAACAGGGACGGCCAGTAATAGAAGCTTTCCGGCAGGAAAGGCCTGAGTATAAAATATTTCTTACCTTTTTCTCACCCTCTGGCTATGAGATCAGAAAAAATTATAGCGGTGCCAACTGGATCTTTTACCTGCCGCTGGATTCTGCTGCACATGCCAAAGCTTTTGTAGCGGCCATTCAACCCCAGATTGCAATATTTGTTAAATACGAATTCTGGTATTTTTATCTGCAGGAGCTCCATCGCAGACAAATCCCTACACTGCTGATCTCGGCAATCTTTCGGCCCGAGCAGCTCTTTTTTAAACCCTACGGCCATTTGTACAGGCAAATGCTCCATTTTTTCAGCCACCATTTTGTGCAGAATGAAGCCTCAGCCAAATTATTAAAGTCTGCGGGTGTTGAGCAGGTTAGTGTTGCTGGTGACACCCGATTTGACAGGGTTCTGAGCATCAGTCAGCAGGCCCGGGAGATTCCTCTGGCAAAGGCCTTTGCCAGCAACAAACCAATAATGGTGGTTGGCAGCAGCTGGCAGCCGGATATTGCAGTGCTTGCTCCGCTGGTGCAGCAGTACAAGGGAAGGGTAAAATTTATAATTGCACCCCACGAAATAGCAGAAAACTCCCTCAAACAAACTGAAGATACCCTGGGAGTTGCATGTGTACGCTTTACTAAAACCAATGAAACAGCAGCCAAAGAAGCTGATGTGCTTCTGGTAGATACCATTGGAATGCTCTCATCGCTCTACGCGCTGGGCAGTTGGGCCTATGTTGGTGGTAGCTTTGGGAAAGGACTGCATAATACGCTGGAGGCTGCCGTTTGGGGCATCCCTGTCTTCTTCGGAAATCAGAATTACCAGAAATTTGCCGAAGCACTAGCCTTACTTGATCGTAAAGCAGCATGGGCAGTGGCAGATAGCGAAGAACTCTTGCAGGTTTTTAGCGTTTTGTTTGAAGACGAACAGAGAAGAAAAGAAAGCGGCCAGGCAGCTGCCCTTTATGTAAAACAGCTATCGGGTGCTACAGCCAGAATCATGAACCATATCAAAAAGGTGTTATGAGCGATTTACTACGCGGCAGAGTGATAAAATCAACCGGCCTTTGGTATGAGGTTGAAGATGAACAGGGACAACGCTGGACCGCCAGGCTGCGTGGTAAATTCAAAAATATGGATCTGAAGGTAACCAATCCCCTGGCTGTTGGGGACTGGGTTAAACTGGAAGCCCTGGAAGAAGCTGGCGGCGAAGAACAAGCCGTAATTACCGAGATAGAACCCCGCATTAATTACCTGATTCGCCGGAGCATCCATAACAAGCACAAAGCCCATATTCTGGCGGCAAACCTGGATCTGGCGCTGCTGATCGCCACGCTGGCTCAACCCCGCACCTCACTGGGCTTTATTGACAGATTTTTAGTATCTGCAGAAGCATATAGAATTCCAGCAGCGATAGTTTTCAATAAAAAGGATCTTTTAAAAGACAAAGGACACGCCTATCTGGAAGAATTAATCAGCACCTATGAACCTTTAGGCTATCAATGTCTTGCCATTTCTGCCCATGAAACAGCGGGCATCAGTAGTTTCAGGGAATTGTTAAAAGGAAAACTAAGCCTGCTCTCCGGCCATAGTGGTGTAGGCAAGAGCACCCTGCTGAATGCAGTTACACCTGAAGCCAATCAAAAAACTGCAGAGATCAGCTCATTTGCCAACAAGGGTACCCACACGACTACCTTTGCAGAGATGTTTCGGGTAGAAGATAAAACCTGGGTTATTGATACCCCAGGCATCAAAGAATTAGGCCTGGTAGATATGGAAGAAGACCCGCTGGATCATTATTTTCCGGAAATGCGTGCTCTTTTAGGTGACTGCCGCTTTAATAATTGCTCCCATACGCATGAACCAGGCTGTGCCGTTATGGACGCCGTAGAGGAAGGACAGATTGCTGCTTCCCGCTATACCAGCTACCTGAGCATGTTGTCTGAAGAAGAAAATCACCGCTGATTTCTCACAAAAAAATATCCGCAGTTTAAACCTTATTGTATTGGTGTTGTTGAGCATAGTAGCACTTTTTGAAGGTGCTACCTCGCAAATTGTGTAATTTCGAATATTTTTTTGTATGAAAAACATTCTACGATTCCATCATACCCAATTTTTCAGGTGGGCGTTGTTAGTTTTTGCTGGAATTTTGGTTTCGTTCACAGCCTTTAGTCAGAGCCGCAAATTGGTATCTAAAGGGACCAACGGCGCTCCTTTCGGATATTTCGAATACTTACCGAGTGGTTACTCTCCCTCCAGTGAAAAAAAGCCCTTGATCATTTATCTGCATGGTGCCGGCGAATTAGGCAATGGTAGCTCAGATTTGTATAAAATGAAGCAGCGGGCCCTGCCTAAGCTTCTTCAGAATGGTAAAAATATTCCATTTGTAGTGATTGCCCCACAGGCGCCAACCTGGTGGCATAACCATGACCTATTGCCAATGCTGGAGTGGGTAAAGAAACAATATAACATCGATCCTACCCGTATTTACCTTACTGGTATTAGTATGGGTGGCACCAAGGTCTGGGATTTTGGCGGTGATTATCCAGGTAAAGTTACTGCCATATTGCCCTTCGGCGCAGATGCACGCAACATGAATGCCTGCCGTGTAAGCAGCTTACCTGTTTGGGCCTTCCATGGCGCAAAAGATGGCATTTATCCAGCCTCTGCCATGACAGCCGCTATCAATAAATTAAACAATGAATGCAATCCAAAAGCTAACCCTCCCGCAAAAGGGACTGTATACAGCGATCATGGTCACGACGATCTTTGGGATCATGTTTACAATGTAGCTCATGGGCATGATATATATAAGTGGATGCTGCAGTATAAAAAATCTACTACAGATCCTACCACTGGCACCAATAAGCCACCTGTTGCCAATGCAGGACCAGACATGAATCTAACACTTCCTCAGAATACTGCATACATCAAAGGGTCGGGTTCAGACGCCGATGGCAGCATCAGCAAGTACTGGTGGAGCAAGGTTAGTGGTCCCTCTGCCAGGCTTAGCCAGATAACATCTCCGACCTTGAAGGCTTACGACCTGGTAGCTGGCACTTATGAATTTGAACTCACGGTGACTGATAACAAAGGGGCGACCGGCAAAGATCGCATGAAACTTGTTGTTTCAAAATCCGGCAGCACCAGCACCTCTACACAAGGTCTTGCTTATCAATATTATGAAGGGAACTGGTCACGGCTACCTGACTTTGGATCCTTACAGCCCAAAAAAACCGGTAAGGTGAGCAATTTCACCCTGGCACCAAAAAATCGTAATGATTACTTTGGCTTCTCCTTCAATGGTTACATTAAAATATCTACTACCGGCACCTACACCTTTTACACTAAAAGCGATGATGGCAGCAAATTGTACATCAATGGCAAACAAATTGTTGATAATGATGAAGTACATGGCCTCAGGGAAAGATCAGGGTCAATTTACCTGCAGGCAGGCACCTATCCCATCAAAGGCACATACTTCGAGCGTACAGGCACCGGCGAAAACTTGATTGTAAGCTATAGTGGTCCGGGTATTACTAAAAGAGCAATACCAGATGCCGTGTTGAGCACCGGTAGTAGTACCAGCACCACCATCACAGCCTCAGTTTCAGACGAGGATACAGCTGCAACCGAGGAAGATAAAAACCTTAAAATCAGTGCTTATATGAAACAAAGTGGCCTGCTGCAGATAAGCAGTTCAGAAGCTGACGCACTGCTGGAGGGAGAAGTATCGATCTATGATGTAACAGGTAGAGTATACAAAGCTTACCTGCAGCAAGGAGGCAATACCAGCACCTGGGAGATGGCTACCAGTCACTTGCATCCTGGAATTTACATTTTACTAGTCCGGGAGCAGAACGGACAGCTGCACAGGCTACGCTTTATACAACCTTAGAGAACAACTTTTATTAGTAAGCTAGAAAGATCCCGGTTTAGTTAAACCGGGATCTTTTTTATGAAAGCAGCATAGAGGCGATCTTCCCATAGTACTGGCCAGACCTCCTTTTTCAAAGCCAGAAATTCTGCTGCCATCTGCCATTGTCGGTGTTTTATTGCCTGCCGCAGCTCGTAGCGCAGCCGTTTTCCCAAAGCCTGATCTTCTTCCGGAGTAACATTCAACTCTTTGGCTTTATAACAGACTTTTAGGGTGCTGGCAAGCTGTGCAGATTCCTGGTCATATTGTCTTGCAGACCAGGAACGGGGAAGCACTCTCTTTTTCACCAATATTTGATCTGCATAGCAATATTTCCAGTGTCTGGCTGAACGAATCCAGAAGTCAAAATCTTCGTAGGCAAGGCTCTCGTCGTAGCCTCCCAGTTGGTCAAATACCTTGCGGCGCATCATCATTGTGGGCGTGCAAATAAAATACCGTTCCACCAGCTGCCGATAAACCCAACCCTCCGGTATCTGCTGCAAGAGCATTCCTTTTTCATTACGCTTATAATGGGGTTTTAGCAGTTTTCCTTTATCATTGATGTACCAGGCATCGCAAAAGTGCACGCCCCCTTCCGGGCCGGCTTTTTCCAGATCAGTCACGCCAGTAGCCACACGTTCTGGCAGCAACACATCGTCAGCAGCAAGGTCTATGATATATTCACCCCTGGCTATAGCCAACGCCTGATTGAAAGCCCTGCAATTACCCAGATTTTGCTGAAGTGACAAAAACTGCACCTGTGGTTTATCCTGTAGCCACTGTTCTATCACTTTTTTACTATCGTCCGTGCTGGCGTCATCCACAACAATCAATTCAATGTTAGGGTAAGCCTGGCTCCACGCAGAATTAAGGGCTTCCTGCACCCAGGAAGCATGATTATAGCAAAGGCAAACAATAGAGACCAGCGGTTGGGACATACAGCAATTTACATAGAGGTTTTTTTACAACAAACTGCAATGTTTTACTTATCTTTCGTGTTAGCAATGGGCAATTGATAAAATTACATGCTCTTAACGGCTGTTCTCAGAAGTAAAGCTCAAGGTATTTTCCAGAGCCAAACTGTACGCCAGGCCTCCCTGCTATTTATGGGCAGAGCGGGTGCTCAGCTTATTGCGCTCTTGAGTTATCCAATTCTGACCAGGTGGTATACGCCAGCACAATTTGGTGAATTTGCCTTTTTCAATAGTGTGCTAACAATTTTGCTGGTAGCCTCCAGTGGCCGCTATGAAGAAGCAATTGTTTTGAGCCGCAAACCATTACAGGCC
>JASLAE010000344.1 GCA_030147305.1 Cesiribacter sp. | reverse complement strand
TGAAATAATTCAACAAAGATAATGAATTTTTAGTTTAAACGATTAAACTGATAATGAGTTACATGCGGGTTGCATCCTCAGCCTGATTTATCGTACAGATGAAGAAAAAAACTTCTTTAAAAGATATAGCCGAAAAGGTCGGGGTTTCTACAGCGCTGGTTTCATACGTTTTAAATAACAAAAAGAAAGGGCGTATCAATAAAGAAGTAGCCAGCAAAATAAAAGCAGTTGCCAAAGAATTAAATTATAGTCCCAACCAGCTGGCAAAGGGGCTGCGGACTAATAAGACGAATACCATTGGTTTAATTGTGGCAGATATTGCCAATCCGTTTTTCTCCAGCCTGGCCCGCATACTGGAAGACGAAGCAGAGAAACATCAGTATACCATGATCTTTGGCAGCTCCGATGAAAGTGCGGAGAAGTCCTGGAAGCTGATCAATGTGTTCCTGAACCGCCAGGTAGATGGGCTCATCATTGCCTCTGCAGAAAATACCGAAGATCATGTTCAGTATCTGCAGGAGCAGGAAATCCCTTTTGTCCTGATTGACCGGTATTTCCCGGGCCTTTCTACCAACTATGTGGCCATAGATAACAGGGAGGCGGCCGCTTTAGCCGTACAGCATCTTCAGGATCATGGTTATCGCCGCATTGGCTTCATCACCTATGCTAGCAGCCTTTTTAATCTACAGGAACGAAAGAAGGGTTACCAGGCAGCCCTGGCAAAACATAACAAGCCAGACAGCAGCGAGTGGCTTAAAGAGCTGGCCATCAATCACCTGCCCGGAGCAGTAGGAAAAGCCATAGATGAACTACTTCGCCTTCCTGAGCCGGTAGATGCCATCATCTTTGCCTCCAATACCCTTTCCACCATAGGATTAAAATACATCAACACGTTAGCAGTGAAGGTGCCGGAGGATGTGGCCATCATCAGCTTTGATGAGTCTGATGCTGCCCACCTGTTTTATGCACCCCTGACACACATCAGGCAACCGCTGGAGAAAATAGGGCAGGAAGCTGTACAGATACTTTTAAAGAGTATGACCGATAAAACCAAAATAACCCAGCATAACATGAGCGCAGAGCTGGTAGCGGGTAAATCTACAGCACCTGTTTTATCAAAACCATAGTAGCTCTGAAGGGGCATACACCTATGTAGCTTTATTACTGCTGGCCTAAAATCATGGGCCTTCAAACATAATCCTTAAATTGAGTATATTGGCCTAACCCTTTCACATTTTTATAAAACTCACTTTTGTGGCCATGAAATTTTTGCTGATCGCGCTTAGCTGTTTTTTAATTATCTCAGAAAGTTATGCCCAGACGCCCATGAAAATAGCAGTAGCCGGTTTAAGCCACGGTCACGTAGACTGGATTTTCAACAGGGCAGATAAGCAAGATGTAGTGCTGGTGGGCATTTACGAAACAGACCTGGCCCTGGCAGAAAAGTATGCAAAGCGGTATAAACTGGAGAAGGAGCTGTTTTATACCGACCTGAACAAAATGCTTGATGAGGCAAAGCCGGAAGCAGTGTCTGCCTTTGGCGCCATCAGTGAACATATTACGGTTGTAAGAGCCAGTGCACCGAGAAAGATACATGTGATGGTGGAAAAACCACTGGCTACCACGCTGGCAGATGCCAAAGAGATCCAGTCCCTTGCCCAAAAGCATAACATCCATGTACTTACCAACTTCGAGACTTCATGGTATGCCAGCAATCAGTATGTAAATGAATTGTATAAGAACGGAAAGCTGGGCGACATTCGAAAAGTAATGGTAAATGACGGTCATCAGGGCCCAAAAGAGCTGGGTGTCAGTGAGGAATTTCTGGAGATATTGACCGACCCCGAGCAGAATGGGGCAGGGGCACTGGTTGATTTTGGCTGTTATGGCGCTAACCTGATGACCTGGCTTTTAGCGGGGGAACGGCCATTGTCCGTGACTGCGGTCGTCCATCAGAACAAGCCTCATATTTATGAAAAGGTAGATGATGAAGCTACCATCATCCTGCAGTACCCTAAAGCACAATGCATCATACAGGGATCCTGGAACTGGACCTTTCCGCGCAAGGACATGGAAGTGTATGGAGACAAAGGTTATGCCATTGCAGTAGATGCCACTACCGTGCGACAAAGGATGGAAGAAAAATCCCCTGAAGTTGTATTGGCGCTCAATCCACGCCCCAATCCCTATACCGACCCTTTCTCCCTGTTGGCTGCCGTAGTTCGGGGCAGCTTAACGCTGGAGAAGAACGATCTGTACGAGTTGCCGGTCAATGTTACGGTTGTAGAGATCCTGGAGGCGGCCAAACAATCAGCACAGTTGAATAAAACAGTATTCCTGGAGCAGTAAGGTTGCTGCTTTGGGAGCACTTTGGCATTCTGGGCCGGTCTTGAAATACCCGGGGAACATTGAATGATATATTTGAAGCCGGTTTATACCAGCTTTAAAGGCTGTAGCAAGCCTGTTGCTGATGTATCGTAATTGACAAAGATGCACTAACCGTAAAACTCTAAAAAATATGAAAAACCTATGTTTATTATTCGCATTAGGACTTTTGATCACGCTAACTTCTTTCAGTTTTATACGCGACAATGACAAAATGCCTGGTACAATTACCCGAACTACAGAAGTTCTTGATGGCAATAAGGTTGAAAGAACCGTTATTCTGCTCGATGGCACCACATCTCGGGAAGAATTAATTCACACTTGCAATTTTTTAGCCGCTGAAAAGGTGCAGCTAACTTTTGACAGGCTTGTCATTGGTAAAAGTTTATTGGGCCTTGTTGGAAAATCACGAATAAGAATAGCGGAAGGCAAAATAGAATTACCAGACGGATCATCGGAAAACTTTAAGGCTGGTGGAGTTACAAGTTTCAAATCCATCAGGATCCAGTATTCAAGCAATGACAAAACCAAGTCGCCAATAATAGAAATGATTGAAATTATAGACTAAAAAAACTAAGGCCAGTAAGCGCTGAAAAAACATAGAACACCTTTTAGCGCAATCATTAGCGGCAAAGGCTGGCTTAACTCAAGCGTCAAAAATAATTGAAAACACATGCAATTTTACTCGTCATCCTATAAGTTCTGTAATGAAGCTGATAAACTGAAGACTATAATCATTGCATTGTTATTCATCCTACCCTTGAGTATAAAAGCTCAGGATAGCTCATCAGCAGATACAGCAGCTGTTAAGACCATTGACGGAATAGTAAATGAAGTTTTAAGAATTTCAGCCAGAGAAAAAGGGAAAGTACCGAACTGGAATGCTTTTCGCAAGCTGTTTTTACCTACGGCTACTCTGACAGTGCTATATCATGATGCTACCTTTCCTACTCCTTTGGAGACGGTAACGGTTGAGGAATTCATAGAATTAATGCAGGATGAATATTATGAAGCAGGGTATACAGAATATGAGCTAGGTAAGGTTATAAATGAATATAATGGTATAGCCAACGTATTTCAATCTGTTTATCAAAAAGATTCAGAAGGGCTGGAAAGTAGATCCATCAATAGTTATCAGCTTATCTATTTTAATGATAGATGGTGGGTCGCTAACTTAATGTGGACGACAGATTTGAACGGGGTAAAGATTCCTAAGAAGTATCTAAAGAATAGCAAGTAAATACAAACCGGATCATCAATCCCCTTAAATGTTGATTTTCTACTGTTCCGGTTCGCCTGTTCTGCACCAGCGGATCAGGAGCTTAGACCTTCGATTTATCGCTTCACACGGTATTACCCCATACACTGCTGATTGGGCGCTGGCGGCCCAGTATGGTATTGTTTTCAGTATCTTATATACTATTTAACAAAATAGACCTTTTTGATTTTGCCATTTTCAATATGATATATGGCAACAGCCTCTACTGTTCTATCTCCAAACTGTACATACTCTTTATCGATAACCACATTCCCCTGAACAATTCGTGCCACTAATTCACAATGTAAATTGGGGGTATTCTCGAACATCTGCGAATAGTTTTTTCGCATCGTTTCTTTTCCTTTGTATTCTAAGGTGTTAGGATATTGATACACTTCCACATCATCAGCGTAGGGTTCTAAAAAAGCATCTATATTTCTTAAATTATAAGCATTTAACTGGCGTTGGGCTAAATCTTCAGGAGTGTCTTTCAGTAGATCATCTGGGTTGAAAACGGCGCCATTATTGATGACCCGGTTTATTTTGGTAATATTTTCGATGTTTTCAACTGGATTGGCATCCAACAGAACGAGGTTAGCTTTTTTATTTTTAGAGACACTTCCAAATTCGTTTTCTTTATCTAAAACTTTTGCACCATTTATGGTAGAAGCGGTTAGGATTTGCCAGTTGCTCATACCGCTTTCCTGCATGGCTTTTACTTCTGCTAAATAGGAAGATGCGTGCATGGTGCCGATGTTTCCGGCATCGGTTCCGGTTGCTAACAGTACACCTGCATCTGATAATATTTTGATGTTTGCCCGGCTGATGGAGTCGGACAGTTTTGAATTTGAGCTTTGAGCCAGCGTTGAATTTTTGTATTTGGCTACAAGTAATGTGTCTGGTAAATGCTTCAAATCCATTAGCGAACCTAGCTGGTATGGATCTGCTTTGGCCAGTTCGTAAGTACTGATATCCAAATTTTGACTGAAGGTGTTGATGTAGCCGGAAGATACAGTTAAGGTAGGGATGAGGATGGTTTTATTTTTCTTCATTAATTGTACAAAATCGTCTTTCAGAATTTCATCCTCTATAAAATGGACTAAAAAGTCGGCACCGTTTTCCACAGCCAGTTGTGCGGTGATGCGCTCTGTGGCGTGAACGGCTACTTTCAGATTATTTTTATGGGCTTCCTCTATAATGGCCTTGATAATGGGTAAATTTTTCCGTGCGCTTGCTTCTATACCCAAACCATCTGCTCCTGCGATATACCAGATCTTGATGAAATCGGGTTTGAACGGGATTTGTTTTTGCACCCCTTTGATCCCGTCTTCCACTGTTTGAGTGAGGATAAAGGGTTCATGCTCCCCTAAATTTTCATAAACTTTGGGTTCATAGGTGGTCAACAAAGGACCTGCAATGTAAATGGAAGGCACAGAATCCCTTTTTAAATCCTGGCGTTGTTTTAGAAAATGCAAATTCGATCCAACATCGATAACGTTCGTGATGCCGTTCTTTAGGTATCTCAAAAGTTTATGCTCCATATCGGCTCTAGCCAAATCGATTTCCGCTTGATAGGGCTTATATTTTCGCAAATCGATCACGTCCGGCCGTGTGTATAATCCGCCATTTTGAAAAAAATGAATGTGGGCATCCGTTAATCCAGGCATCAGGTATTTTCCGGTGCCATCAATGACTGTAGCATTTTCAGGAATTTTTATTTTTTTGCTGGATTGAATGTTACTTATCAAATCACCAGTTATGACAACCGTCTGATCAGGTATCAATTTGTGGTTTACCACATCGGTCAGGGTAACATTGGTAATGTAAGTCTGAGCGGAAAGAGAAAAAGATGAAATTAGAATCAGGGCTGTGAAAAGGCATTTATTTTTCATAAGTACTTTGTTTAAATTTTTAAGGTTCTGTTCACTGTCTGTTTGTTGTTGGTTTTATGTCGTCCCTTTGTTTGCACCTGACAATATAAAAGCAGCAACCAGCATCAGCTTCCCAAACCCAGGGTTGCAAAACTTTGGCTAAATACCATGTCTTAATTTAAGAACATAATAGCAATGAACCTGAGCAATCCTACGGCTTCCGTGCATTTGAAAGCTGCAAACCGATATAATGGATTGAATCAGGCCAAAACAGACCGGACTGAGATCATTTGATTGGGCTCAAATAAATAATACGCAGGCAGTATCCGGTCCCTGAATCTGTGCCTGCCCTGTATGCTTTCACTCCGTTGGTTCCTATCCCTTCTACTCCTATCTTAGTGTGGTGGTGCAACAGCCACAAAAGAATATTACAAGCGCTCTCACAGCATTCAGCCATCATTGCTGCGAAGTTGAGCCTTACTTTCAGTAAGCAGCAGTGAAGGGCATCTGCTATTTTCAATGGACGTTTGTGTCAGCCAAAATAACAAATCTTAGTAGTTTCGAACTTTATGCAGATCGTTGAGACACTAAAACTGACAGAAGAACAAAAGGAGCGGATACTCACCCTTTGGAATGAAGAATATCCTGAACAACTAAAATACAAGGAATTAGGGGAGTTTAATCATTATTTAGATAAGCTGTTACAGAAAAAACATTATCTCCTGATTAGCCAGGAAAATGAGGTAAATGGATGGGCGTTTCTTTTTGAAAGAGACAAAGAGACTTGGTTTGCCTTACTATTGAGTAGTAAGATGCAGGGGAAAGGGATTGGTACAAAGCTACTCAAGAAGATTCAGGCAGATGAGGATAAGCTTAATGGCTGGGTGATTGACCACAACAGGGACAAGAAATATAATGGAGAGATTTATAAATCTCCCTTAGGCTTTTATCTTAAAAACGGCTTCACGATAGGCAGGGGGCAACGCCTGGAAACAGAAAAAATATCAGCAGTAAAAGTTGTCTGGAGGGCACATAAATAAAGCCTGCTAACAAAAGCAGATGGAAAGAATGTTAAACAACAGCTTTCATTTCAATAAAGTATCCACTATTCGACCGGGCTGGTTCATTTTGGGAGGAAGCTAAAAATGACAAAAGAGAACATGGACCGTAAACTTTCCAAACGACTTGTTGAAATTATAAATGCGCTCCCCTTGAAAGATGGCATACGAATTTTAGAAATTGGTTGTGGTCCAGGGGCAGCAGCAAGAGAAATTTCAAGACGAATCGGTAATGGATATATACTTGCTATTGACCGCTCTGCCAAAGCGATTCAACAAGCCGTTGCAGGCTCACAGGCAGAAATAGAAACCGGCAGGCTTTCATTCAGACAAGTTGCAGTAGAACATTTTGAGCTCGAGCCTCACGAAAAACAGTTCGATATTTCAATTGCTGTAAGAGTTGGTGCCCTGGACGGTCGACACCCGGAAATTGAAACACAATCCCTCACCAACATTGCCAAAGCATTGACGAATAAGGGTAAGCTTTTTACTGATGGTGGTGACCCATTAAAAGAAATAGCACTTGACGAATACAGGAAGAAGGCCAGCCACTAAGAATGTATTGCCAAAGCTTCAGCCGTTGGTTTTGTACCTTCAGAGCAAGCGGCAAAACATAAGGGGGCTCATGAATCGGCTCTTCTGAAAGATTAAAAATACTGGCTATAATAATAGAATAAATCATTGACCCTGAATGCAATCAGTCATGCTTGTAGAGACAGTGTGATTTGCGTACATTCGGCTACAGCAGTTGCCTAAAGCCTGCTTTATGCAGCGGCCGTTGTCTATAGGTCCAAAAAACCCATTGAGAAACTATTAACAGCATTTAATGAGAACCTACCTATTACTTCCCTTTTTTTGTTTGATATCTTATGCTGCGACAGGGCAGGACCCAAATCCTAC
>JASLAE010000329.1 GCA_030147305.1 Cesiribacter sp. | reverse complement strand
TTTAATGCAGCGGTTACAAACCATATTTTTAATATGCAGGGTGGTAGCCATGGCGTTCGTTGTTTTTGTATGTTCAGCATCAGTAGATGACTGGTACTAAGGTATTATATAAAAGATTGACTTATAATGCTATCAACAGCTCCATAAACAAAAAAACTCCGCAGCCTAAGCTGCAGAGTTTATGAATACCGATACCTAAAGGTGAATTATTTTACTTTAGAAACAATGGCACTGAATGCCTCTGGATGGTTCATGGCCAGGTCGGCCAGTACCTTACGATTCAGGTTGATGTTGGCAGTTTTTAAGCTACCCATCAGCTGAGAATAAGACAGACCGTTTAAGCGGGCACCCGCGTTAATACGCTGGATCCACAGGGCGCGATACTCGCGTTTTTTCTGCTTGCGGTCGCGGTAGGCATAAGCCATACCACGCTCTACAGCGTTCTTGGCTACGGTCCATACATTTTTACGGCGGCCAAAATAACCTTTGGCGGCTTTCAGGATTTTCTTTCTCCTGGCTTTTGATGCTACGTGATTTACTGATCTTGGCATAGTACGTGTTGTTTTCGGCTGATGGCATTCCTGTTATGCAGGATTCTTGCGTGCTTTAGGCAACCATAAACCCGGTAAAACCTGAGGTTAACCTTGTGTTGATAAATAATTAAATGTTGAGCAGGTCACTTACACGGTTCATGTCCGTTTTGTGGACAAGACCCATTTTAACCAGACCGCGCTTGCGCTTGGTTGATTTCTTGGTAAGGATGTGGTTTTTAAACGCATGCTTGCGCTTAACTTTACCAGTACCTGTAAGCTTAAAACGCTTCTTCGCTCCCGAGTTCGTCTTTACTTTGGGCATTCTGTATATAATTTAAGGTATCGGTTATTTCTTCTTGGGTAAGGCCTTAGGTGTTAACATCAGAAACATACGCTTACCTTCCAGCTTTGGCAACTGCTCTACTTTAGCAAGATCCTCCAAGGCCTGGGCAAACTTCAGCAACAGAATCTCTCCCCTTTCTTTGAAAACAATAGACCTGCCCACAAAGTGAACGTACGCTTTTACCTTTGCGCCCTCTTCCAGAAAGCCCTGGGCATGTTTAAGCTTAAATTCAAAATCGTGATCGTCTGTATTTGGACCAAAGCGAATTTCTTTGAGTACAGTTTTAGCTGCATTTGCTTTGATCTCTTTTTGTTTTTTCTTCTGCTCGTACTTGAATTTGGAGTAGTCGATGATACGGCATACCGGTGGATCGGCCTTTGCAGAAATTTCTACAAGGTCAAGGCCCTGTTTTTCTGCCATTGTAAGCGCCTGATCCAACGCATAAACGCCGGTTTCTACATTTTCTCCAACTACCCGCACCTGGGGAGCTCTGATCTTGCGATTAACTTTGTAGGGCTCTTCTTCGCGTACCCTAAAGTTAGTTCTAGTAGGTCTTCTGATGTTTACCTCCCGTATTTATGGTTAAACATAAACCATAACCGGTGTTTGCTTTTATAGGCAAATGCCGGATTTGGTCGCAAATATAATTTTTTTTCAACTTCTTATAATACTCCTTAGAAGGATTTTGTTCAAATCAGCCCAAATTATCCTCTATTTCTTCTTTAAACTGCTCCACGAAGGCTTCCAGGGCTACACTTCCCTGGTCGCCGGCACCATGGCGTCTTATAGATACCTGTTGCTGTTCCTGCTCTTTCTCTCCAACAATGAGCATGAATGGGACTTTCTGAACTTCGGCATCCCGGATCTTACGGCCAATCTTTTCATCGCGGTGGTCAATATTGCCGCGGATGTCGTGATCCTCTAAATACTGCTGCACCTTCTCTGCGTAATCGGCATATTTTTCGCTGATTGGCAGAATGGCCACCTGTTCCGGCGAGAGCCATAGCGGGAAGTTACCGGCACAGTGTTCAATCAATACCGCAACAAAACGTTCCAGCGAGCCAAAAGGTGCCCGGTGAATCATTACCGGCCGGTGACGCTGGTTATCTGCACCAACATATTCCAGCTTGAACCGTTCGGGCAGGTTATAGTCTACCTGAATGGTACCCAGCTGCCAGCTGCGGCCCAGGGCATCGCGCACCATAAAGTCCAGCTTAGGTCCGTAGAACGCTGCTTCGCCCGCTACCTCTACCGTTTTAAGCTCTTTTTCTGCCGCAGCTTCTATGATGTCACGCTCGGCCCTGTCCCAGAGCGCATCCTGACCAATGTACTTCTCTTTGTTATTAGGATCGCGCAGGCTTACCTGTGCAGTATAATTCTCGAAACCTAGCGCCTTAAATACATAAAGTACCAGGTCAATTACCTTTTTGAATTCATCTTTTACCTGGTCTGGCCGGCAGAAGATATGGGCATCGTCCTGAGTGAAACCCCTAACGCGGGTAAGGCCATGCAGCTCGCCACTTTGCTCGTAACGATAGACAGTACCAAACTCTGCCAGGCGTACCGGCAGGTCTTTATAACTGCGGGGCTTGGACTTGTATATTTCGCAATGGTGAGGGCAGTTCATGGGCTTCAGGAAAAACTCCTCGCCTTCGTGCGGGGTCTTAATGGCCTGAAAAGAATCTGCACCATATTTTTCGTAGTGACCGCTGGTTACATATAGTTCTTTGTTACCGATATGCGGGGTAACTACCTGCTCGTAACCGGCTTTGCGCTGGGCGCGGCGCATGAATTGCTCCAGCCGCTCGCGCAGCATCGTGCCTTTGGGCAGCCAAAGCGGCAGGCCCATGCCTACCTTCTCACTAAAGGTAAACAGCTCCAGTTCTTTGCCAAGCTTGCGATGGTCGCGCTTCTTGGCTTCCTCAATCATTTTAAGATACTCCTGCAGCTCGGATGCTTTGGGAAAGCTTATGCCGTAAATACGGGTAAGCTGCTTGCGTTTTTCGTCGCCGCGCCAGTAGGCACCGGCTACGTTCAGCAGCTTAACCGCCTTAATAAAGCCGGTGTTGGGAATATGTGGCCCACGGCAAAGATCGGTGAAGTTTCCCTGCTGGTAAAACGTAATGGATCCATCGGCCAGCCCTTCCAGCAGCTCCAGTTTATATTCGTCGCCTTTCTCCTGGAAATAGCTGATGGCTTCGGCTTTGCTCATAGGCTTGCGAACGTATTCGCTCTTGCCTCTGGCAAGCTCCCCCATTTTATCTTCAATCTTTACTAAATCTGCCTCGCCTAAAGTCTTGTCGCCCAGATCAATATCGTAATAAAAGCCGTTCTCGATATTTGGACCAATGCCAAACTTCACCCCGGGATACAGGGCTTCAAGGGCTTCGGCCAACAGGTGGGCACTTGAATGCCAGAAAGCACCTTTGCCTTCGGTATCATTCCAGGTAAGCAGCTTGATCTGAGCATCTTCTTCTATTGGACGGTGCGCATCCCAAACCTGGTTGTTCACCTTTGCGGCCAGCACATTACGGGCCAGGCCCTCACTGATGCTTCTGGCTACATCAAGACCAGTGCTCCCTTTGGGGTACTGGCGCACACTGCCATCTGGCAGCGTTATGTTAATTTGTTCCATTCAGCTTTATTATTCTACTGCTTGTGGTTTTACCGAATTTACATCCGGCAAAGAGTTGAGTTCTGCCTGTTGACGCTTCCAGCGCTCAATCCGGTCCAGGGTAAGCTGAACCGTATGCAAGGCCTGCTGTGCTTCCACATAGGTGGTATCGAGTAGCAGGGCATTACGGTATTGCTCCCGGGCGGTAAAATATTGACGCTTGCGATCAAACAGCTTGCCGAGCCAAAAGTAAGCCTCTTTAGAACGGCTGTCAAGTGCCAGCGTGCGGCTAAAGTAATATTCTGCAGAATCTGTTTTGTTTTGCACCAGTTGCATGCGACCAATGAGCAACATCAGTTCCGGCTGCTGCCCACGCTTCCGCTGCATTTCCTGTAGCACCACCTGGGCACTGTCCGGCCTGCCCGATTCCAGCAATAACTCTACCGCCCGCATGGGTAACTCTTTGTTATCGGGCTGTAAAGCTATGCTTTTATTCATATAGCTGATTGCCTGCCTGTAGTTCTTCTCTTTGCGATAAAGATCTGAAAGCACTTCGAAGATCTGTGGCTGGTCCTGCAGCCTTTCCAGATTTTGCTCCAGTTGTTGTTTGGCGCGCACCGTATCGCCCTGCATCAGGTAAAGCTTTGCTTTCTGGAATATAAGCTGACTATTCTGGGGCTCTGTTTCCAGGGCTTTGTTCAGAAAATTCATCGCCTGTGCATAGCCCCCCTGCTCGGCATGTACCTGTGTGAGGATGGATAAAGTACTGGCTGTGCGGTCTCCCAGCTGCCAGGCAATTTGGATGGATTCCTCCGCACGCGGGTATTTAGCAGTTAGTAAAAACAAACGCGCTAATTCTTTGTGGTACAGCGAATTACTTGAATCTAACTTAACTGCCCGTTTAAGGTTAAGAATGGCATTGTTCTGATTACCCATGGCTTCCAGAATCCGCGCTTTCTGGTAATAACCATCGGGATTATTTGGATTTTGTTCTACCGTTTCTGTGATAGCTTTAAGTGCTTCCTGGTAATAGGAAGCGGTGAGTACGGGCACATCATGCATCTTTTCGCCTGTTTCTTCAGGATTACAGGCCATTGCAACACATACCAACAGGGCCAGCAGGGAGTAAAGTTTTAGCGTGCTTTTCATTCCCCTAAAAATAGCACACCAAAGTGTAAAGTTCGCCATAAGTCAATAATTAATATGCTTTAGGGCAAAACAATGAAGACGCTTATACGAAAAATGCAAAGCTGTGGCAGCTACGGGCTGTACCTATAAATCAGGCGTTCTGCGCTACAAAATTTCTGATCCCAGTTGGGTTTAGGCCTGTCTGCTTTTCTTAAGCAGCTGCGCATCCAGCACAAAGGTACCAAAGGGAACCAATGAAGCCACAAAGGCAATAAAGACCGTAAGCAACGACCAGCGTAGCTTCAGCGCTACTTCTATAAGTGAAAAAACATAAAGCACGAAGAGCACACCGTGGGCCCATCCGGTATACTTAACTGCCAACGGCATATCGGCGAAATACTTAAGCGGCATGGCTACAAAGAGCAAAACCAGAAACGAAATTCCTTCCAGCAGCGCAATCATCCGAAAGCGGGCAAGGGAAGCATCAGCCTGTTTTTTCATGAAGTGATGAGCAGAAAATTATTGTTTTAAAAACAAGTACACCGGTTACCAAAGTTCCGCTTTCTTCTGATGAGATACAAATTACAGGGGGTACAGCTCTGATTAAACGAACGGTAAAAAATTATGCTGTGGTTAAATTATATAGATACACCGAACACATTACTAAAAAGGCATAATCGGCAGATGCTGTTCTACTTAACCTAAAAATAAAACACTATTGGTTTAAGACTTTTTTTAGCTGCACATCTGATTTAAATTTCCGTCTTGCCAGTCATCATGAATTGAAAATCAGGAACTTTACCCTTTTTGGGAACAGCAAAGATAACTTTAGCAGTTTTTGTAATATTCCTTAAAATGGCTAATATTAAACAAGTATATCTACTCCTGGCAGTGGATAAGAGTTACATGAGCATCAGCCATACCAATTTCAGGGAAATAAATCCATTCGCAAAGTTTGTGCTGACAACCACAGCTACCCGGCTAAAGTTGTATGATGATTACTATTCCAGTCATCAGCTGCTTGTGGGAAAGAATGCTGAGTTTGGGGCAGCTATATCATCACCAGAGAGCCAAAAGGAGCAAATAGAGCACATTATGCACCGCATGCTGGCCGACCTGTCTGAAGGCAGAATTGAAGCAGCGGTACAAAAGGTAATTGATGGCTGGGATACTGGCGCCTACACTGGCAGCAGGTTTGAAGAATTGTTACCTTCTTATATGTTAAGGGTGCACGAGTTGCAGAAATC
>JASLAE010000327.1 GCA_030147305.1 Cesiribacter sp. | reverse complement strand
GGAAGGCCGGATAGGTGATTTTCCAGGTGTTGCAGCGCCTTCCCAAAAAAGTTACTACCAGCTGCTGTGCCCAGATCCAAACCTGTTGCTGGCTTATTAAAAAAAGTAGCAGTTTAACTTATTCAGTCATCAGAGCTCCGGCAATGGTAGCGGTCATCATACAGGCAATAGTTGCTGCCAAAAGTGCCCGAAAGCCCAGTCTGCTAAGTTCACCCTGCTGATTTGGTGCCATACTGCCTATACCACCTATTTGTATGGCAATTGAGCTAAAGTTAGAAAAGCCGCAAAGCGCATAAGTAGCAATAATAATGGATTTGGCACTTAAACCATTGCCGGCCTTCATCTCAGCAAGACTGCTGTAGGCAACAAATTCATTAATTACTGTTTTCTGTCCCAGCAAACTACCCACCAGCAGGGTCTCTGACCAGTCTACTCCCATCACCCAGGTAAAAACCCTGAAGACTTGTCCCAGCAGGTATTCCAGAGTAAGTCCGCTAAAAGCACCATTGGTACTGGTACTGATCATTTCATTAAGAGAAGTGCCTCCCAGGGCGATTTGCCCAACCAGGCCTGCTAAAAACCCATTAAGTGCATAAATAACAGCAATAAAAGCAAGCAGCATCCCTCCTACATTTAGTGCAAGCTTCAGCCCTTCTGCTGCGCCCTGTGATAAAGCATCAATCAGGTTTACGCCAAGAGTTTCAGAGTTTACTTTCAGTTCCCTGTCAATTTGCTCAGGATGCTGTTCCGGCACAATAATCTTAGAAATGACAATGGCCGCCGGTGCATTCATGATAGAGGCACTCAGCAGATAGGTAGCAAAACGGGTACGCTCTGCTATGTCATCACCACCCAGAAAAGTAACATAGCCAGCCAGCACACCACCTGCTATGGTTGCCATACCTCCCGTCATAAGGCACATTAATTCAGATCGGGTCATGCGCGGCACAAAAGGACGTACCAACAGTGGTGCCTCGGTCTGACCCAGAAAAATATTACCCGCTGCAGAAAGGCTTTCTGCACCACTTAATCGCATGGTGCGGGCCATAATCCAGGCTATGCCAAACACAATTTTTTGCAGAATGCCCAGGTAATACAAACCCGCGGTAACGGTAGAGAAAAAGATAATGGTGGGCAACACCTTAAAGGCAAAAATAAAACCCCAGCTACCGGAAGCATCCACCAGGCTGCCAAAAAGAAAGCGTGCTCCATCGTCGCTATAGCCAAGAAATATTACAAATGCCTCGCTTACGGCTCCAAAAGCCCTGGCAACTACGTCTACCTGGGTGATTAAGAGTCCGAAGGATACCTGTAAGAGAAGACCGATTCCTACCAGTCGCCAGTCAATGGCTCTTTTTTTATTAGAAAACAGAAAGGCAAAGCCTACCAGTACAATAATGCCGACTAACGCTCTTAATATATCCACCGTTCATGATTTGTCAGGTGCCAAAAATAGGGGAATTGGTAAAGAAAAAAAACTTTATAAGTTGGTTCGCTAAATTATAAAAAGAGTTGAGCAACAACGAAAAAACCTTACCCTGCTAAGGATAAGGTTTAAGTATCTGGATAAGATTAAACTCAATTACGGCGGTTCATTTCGTCGCGGATCTTGGCAGCTTTTTCATAGTCTTCCTTGTGCAGCGCCTCATCCAGCATTTTGCTCAGCTTATCGCTGGAAAGGTCCTTAAGTTGTTCTGTGAAAGGCTTACCACTGCTTTTCTTGGAAGTTTCTTTTTTGCTGCGGGTTGTTTTTTCTTCCTCTTCTTCCTCCGGATCCTCAGAAAGCACAATACCTGCTTCTGACATTACATTTTCATAGGTATAGATAGGCACATTGAAACGCAAGCCAATGGCGATGGCATCAGAAGGGCGCGCGTCTACCTCAATATGTTTAATGCCGTTGTTGCATACAATTTTGGCGAAAAACACACCTTCCTTCAGATCTGATATAACGATTTCCTCTACATCAAATTCAAAGCTTTGGGCAAATGATTTGAAGAGGTCGTGCGTCATGGGCCGGTTGGGAATGATTTTCTCAATCTCGATGGCAATGGCCTGGGCCTCAAACATACCTATGATAATGGGTCGTATGCGTTTACCATGTGCTTATCCCAGCACCAGTGCAAAAGAGCCCGACTGAGACTGGCTGGACGACAGACCTAATATTTCTAGTTTAATCTTCTCCACTGTTCGCTTATTTTGCAGCTTTGATCGCTTCGGTTAATTTCGGCACAACTTCAAAAGCATCACCAATAATACCATAATCTGCAGCTTTGAAAAAAGGCGCTTCCGGATCTTTATTGATCACCACAATTACTTTGCTCGAGTTTACGCCAGCCAGGTGTTGAATTGCCCCGGATATGCCAACGGCAATGTACAGGGTAGGACTCACTTTAACACCTGTTTGGCCTACGTGCTCATGGTGGGGACGCCAGCCTATGTCAGAAACAGGTTTGCTACAGCCAGTTGCTGCCCCAAGGGTGGCAGCAAGTTCTTCCAGCATGCTCCAGTTTTCGGGGCCTTTCATGCCACGGCCACCGGATACAACAATATCTGCTTCAGGAAGCAATATTTCACCCTCCTGTTTTTCTGTTTTGGTGATGTTTACACCAAAATCAGCCTCGCTCAGGTTAGGTGTGAACGTTTCGATCTGTGCACTTCCTCCAGTCTCCTGCAGCTCTATGGCGTTCTTTTTGATGGCGATAATTTTAATATCACCCTTCATTTCTTCAGTGGCAAATGCTTTGCCTGTGTAAATGCTGCGGGTAACTTTAAAGCCACTGCCGGTTTCTGGTAAGGCAATTACATTAGAGACAAACGAAGCATTTGTTTTAATGGCCACACGTGCGGCAACCGGATCGCCTAGTGCAGATTTAGCCAGCACCAGTATTTTGGCACCTGTTTGTTCCAGCGCCTGTGCCAGCGTGGAAGCATAGGCCTGAATAACGCCTTTGTCCAGGCGCTCGTCGTTAACATGCAGCACTTTTGCAGCACCATACGCACCTGCCAGCTGCAGCGCACTCTGGTCAATCTGGCCCAGATAAATGGCGGTAACATCGCCCTGCCCCATAGCTGCAGCAAAGCCAACTGCTTCCAGTGAAGATTTTTTTATGGCGCCGTCAGCGCTTTCTATAAATACAAGTACAGACATGTCTAAAGAAATTGAATCTGGAAAATAAATTAAAAATGGCGAACAAGCAGATTATTTACAGGACTTTGGCCTCTGTTTTCAGCAGCCGCACCAATTCACCCACATTTTCTTTGTCTATCATTTTAACAGACCCTTTTGCCGGAGGCATATCATACCGTTGCAGATCTGTTTTAGTCTCTGGTGAAACAGGCTCCCGCACATCCAGTTTTTTTGTACGAGCCGTCATGATACCACGCATATTCGGGATCTTCCATTCTGCAATTGGCTCCTGACATCCGGCCACAAACGGAAGGCTCACTTCTACATACTCCTTGCCTCCCTCTATTTCACGGGCACAAGCAGCATTGTTTCCGGATATTTCCAGTTTCATCACCGGAGATACGGAAGGGATACCCAACAATTCACCTACCATGCCATGAACCATACCACCATTGAAATCAAGAGACTCGCGTCCCATCAGAATAAGGTCATACCCTCCTTCTTTGGCAACAGCTGCAATCTGCTGTGCTACAAAATATGAATCATGGGGATAAGAATTCACCCGGATTGCATCATCGGCACCAATAGCCAGGGCTTTGCGGATCGTAGGCTCTGTTTCTGCCAGACCAACATTTAAGACGGTAACCGAACCACCATGCTGTTCTTTTAATTCCACAGCGCGCGCGAGTGCATAATCATCATAGGGACCAATGATAAACTGAACTCCAGCAGCATTAAGCTTTGTATTATTATCTGTGAAAGAGATTTTGGATGTGGTATCCGGAACGTGCGTTATGCAAACCAGAATCTTCATAAAAATGCAAAAAAGTTAAGAAAACTATAAGATAGTGTAAATTTGACCCGAAAATAACGTATTTAGTTTAAAAGAAAAAGGATATATGTCGGAGCAGCGCATCGCACAACTGCAGCAAATGCTGCAAGAGACCCCCAACGACCCTTTTTTAATATATGCCCTAGCCCTTGAACACCGCAGGGCTGATATACCCCAATCGCTGCTTTTGTTTCGCCAGTTGCTTAAAGAACATGCACAGTATTTGCCTGCCTATTACCATGCCGCCGCTCTGCTTGCAGAACTAGGGCATCTTCAGGAAGCAAAATCAACCTACGAGCAGGGCATTACGCTGGCACAACAACAACAAAATGCCCATGCATTGCGTGAACTCCGCAATGCCTATCAGAATTTACTGGTGGAACTGGACGAACTTTGATGATTAAACTGAGGACTTCGTGACTTGTTCGGCATTCTTTATTTTCATATTGCAAGTTTTGTAACTGCAGTCTATCTCCAATTCTCTCCCCTGCAGAAATGTTCCGTAACCAAACAGTTAACTAATATCTCTACCGTGCTTTCAGTTAGTTCTATTGGCGGTTCATTAGAATTCCACGACAAGTTTACCAAATTGCTTACCAGCCTGCATCATGTCAAAGGCATCGATGATGTTTGCAAAAGGCATGGGTGATTCCATGATAGGGCGCATTTGATGCGCTGCTATAAAGTTTACCATTTCTGCAAACTCCTGATCATTACCCATGGTAGAGCCTTGCAGGTTTATTTGTGCCCAAAAGATCTTTCGAAGGTTTAAGTTTTCAGGAACGCCGGTCGTTGCACCATAAATCACTATACTCCCGGCAGGTTTAACAACATCCAGTAAATTATTAAGGGCATTACCGCCGGCTGAATCAATAATTACATCAAATCCACCCATTTCTTTTTTTGCTGTCCTTGCCCAGTCCATTTCCCTGTAATTGAAACCGTCTTTGGCACCTTTTTCAATGGCATAATTGATTTTATCCTCCTCACTGCTGCTCACCCATACTTCCGCACCGGCAGCCACAGCAAACAAAAAGGCCCATTGTGCTACCCCACCGCCTATCCCATTAATCAATACATGCATACCCTTCTCTATCTTAGCCCGGGTAAATACTGCCCTGTATGCCGTTAAGCCTCCCAGCGGTACCGCCGCAGCTTCCGCCCAGTCCAGGTGCTTAGGCTTTTCACAAAGCCTGTCTATGGGTACACTGATGAATTGAGCAAAAGTACCATCCTGAGGTGATCCCAAAATATTATATTCCGCAGATTGTACAGCCGGATTTTCACCCCAGCTCCTGTTGGGGTTAATGATGACTTCTTTACCAATCCAATGCTGCTGTTTATCCTCTGCAACTGCTTCTACAACACCAGCACCATCTGAGCCAAGCGTTACACCGGTTTTAATACCTGGGTATTTCCCTTCCCGAATCCATTGATCACGATGATTAAGCGCTGCTGCCCGCATGCGTACTAAAGCTTCTCCCGCTTGTATTTCGGGCATCGCTTTCTCTATTATTTCAATGGTGTTGGGTTTTGTAAGTGCAAGCGCTTTCATTGAATTAAGCTTAAGTAATAAAATTCACTTTAAAAAAACAGCCTGAAAATAATGAGCACGTACCACATGTAAAAATTAAAGGGTTATCACAGGCT
>JASLAE010000285.1 GCA_030147305.1 Cesiribacter sp. | reverse complement strand
TCGTGCCATTCGTCTACCACCAGGCAACGGAAGCGCCTGAATAGCTGGCTGCTGTTTTTTTGGCTCAGTAGCAGGTGCAGGCTTTCAGGTGTTGTAATGATGCATTCCGGTGTATTGCGCAGCTGCTTTTGTCGTTCGCTGCTGCTGGTGTCACCGGTGCGCAGGGCAACCTGCCAGGAAAGCCCCAGCTCGTCTACCACCTGCTGCATGGCCAGCTGAAGATCTCTGGCAAGGGCTCGCAGGGGCGTAATCCAGATTAGCTGCAGCCCGCCCGGCCTTTTAGTTTTCCAATCCTCGGGATTATCCCGAATCCATTCCAGCAGCAAAGGCCACCAGAGCGCATAGGTTTTACCGCTTCCTGTCGGCGCATTTAGCAAGCCACTTTTACCCTTTAAGTAAGCGCCCCACACTTCCTCCTGAAATGGAAAAGGCTGCCATCCCCTGGAAGCAAACCAGGTATGCGCTTCGGCAAACTCATCCTGCTGGATGTGGGTGGAATTATCCTTAGGTTTCATTTGCTTTTACTCCTCCTGCGCATTGTTGCCATATACCTGTAACATGTTTTGCAAATCTGCCAGGGTATTGGCATCCGCAGGTTTTTTGTCGTGTCGCCAGCGCAGGATACGCGGAAAGCGAAGGGCGACGCCAGATTTGTGACGGTTACTTTTTTGTATGCCCTCGAAGGCAATCTCAAAGACTAAACTGGGAGTAACGGTGCGTACGGGTCCGAAGCGTTCCTTTGTGTTTCGTTTTACAAAATTATCGACCCGCCGTATTTCTTCATCCGTTAGTCCTGAATAGGCTTTGGCAAATGGCACCAGGCTTTCCTCCCCATCCCTGACAGCAAAGGTATAATCGGTATATAAATCTGCTCTGCGGCCACTCCCTTTCTGTGCATAAATAAGAACACCATCAATGGTGAGCGGCTCTATTTTCCATTTCCACCAGTCGCCGCGTTTGCGGCCAGCGCCATAGACAGAGCTTTTGCGTTTCAGCATTAACCCTTCCGCCATCAGTGAACGACAATCATTACGCACTGCGTGCAAATCTTTCCAGGAGTGGTAAGGCACAATGGCAGAGGCCTGTAAGAGTGCTGGCCTGGCTGTTTCAGCGACCAACTTCTCCAGCTGTGCCCTGCGTTTCTCCAAGGGCCACTGGCGAATATCTTCCCCCTTAAGCTCTAGTAAATCATAGGCATAAATTTGTACAGGTACTTCAGTTAGCTGCTTTTTGCTGACACTTTTGCGGCCAATGCGTGTTTGCAGCGCTGCAAAAGGCATTACGATGCCGTCTTTAACGGGTAAAATTTCACCGTCAATTACACAGTCATAAGGTAAGAAATCTATGAGGGAGGCCAGCTCGGGATATTTGTCTGTTACCAACTCTTCGCCCCTGGACCAGATATGAATTTCACCTTTTCTGAAGATTAGCTGGGAGCGGATTCCATCCCATTTCCATTCGGCCTGCCATTCTCCGGCTGTTCCCAGCTCCTCTGGTCCGGTGTCTACTGAATGGGCCAGGAAAAAAGGGTAAGGTCTGCTAAGGTTGTCGTTAAGGTCTTCTTCTGAAAAGAGAGAGTCGAAGCTAACGGTTTCGGGATCCCATCTGCCCATCAAGCGGTGAGCAGCTACAGCTGGATCCATCTCCAGTACCTCAGAAAGGGCACGTACCATGAGGCGTTGGCTAATGCCTATTCTAAAAGATCCTGACATCAACTTATTGAATACAAAACGTTCTCCTTTGTCCATCATATCCCATGCTTCCAGCAGTGCTGCTTTTTTATCAGCATCATTCAAGGCATGCATCTGCCCAAGAAAGCCCATCCAGTAAGAGAGCGATTGTTCCTGTGCTTGTGTTGGGGGGGGTAAGAGCAGCGCAATTGTTTCTGAAAGGTCACCGGCAACGTGGTAACTTTCTTCAAAAAGCCAGAGTGGGAGGTTGGCTGCCTCTGCCGCCCAAAGCCGGAGCATGCTGCTATTTACCGGTCTGCGGGGACGCTTGCCAGTAAATAGTGCCAGTGCCCAGAGAATATCTTTATGGGAAGCCTGCTGCAGATACTGCTTCAGAACAGCGAGCTTTTCATTGGTCTTGTTTGTTAAGTCCAGCTGAGCAAAAAGATTCGCAAATTGTTTCAAGTTTTTAGCTAGAACCTGCTCCTGCAGCTGATTGTTTGCAGTAGAAAATCTTCATTGACTGATATGTCCATAACATAAGATCAACCTTTCAATGCTTGCCCATGCATCAACCTTAATGCAATAGCCAGCTGAATAAGTAATGGGTAAAGAAATGGAAAATGAGGAATTCATGAAATAATACGATCAGCAGAAGTAGTGTAGGTGTTTAGAAGAGGGTTAATCATTTTATAGCACAAATTCTGTTTTAAATGATATTCTGAAAAAGAAAAAAATATAAACAAATGGTATTGCTTTTAAATATTTAATAATCTAAATTAATAAAACGATTACAGCATATAATATGCTGATTATAAGGATGATACATTGCATTATTCTGCATTTGTTAAATCAATATTCCTTTGGTTCTCGTATTTATAATTATGTATTATGGTGCGGATTTATCATAAGAAATTTCTTCATTTTTCTTGCTTTATATAGTTGAAGAGTACGCATTGTGATTTCCTTACTATATAATATTTTTAGCATTGTTCCGCTAAGGGAACATGACTGCATATGCCTCTCAAGATGAGTCTAAACAGCTTATCTTTCTTTAGCCCAGCGGGCAAGATGTTTAAATATTCTATGATTCTTGGCTTACGGAAAAGCTGTAAGTGCCAGGGTATTCATTCATCACTGGTTAATAGTACCCTTCTCAATAAGTTGGCTGCTTTATTTCGGTAGCAGTCATAATAAAGATTATGGTCTGTACTACAGCGCTAATGGATTGAGCTTTTAGCTCAGGACAATCACGCATTATCAAATCCCATTTTAAAGAAGAAAAAAATCAACAACTCCTATGAGTAGATTTATACTTTTTAACAAAATTCAGATGTATTTATCTTCTGAAATGTCGTCCTTAAATTTCTTTTGTGATGACAGGCTGCAGCCATGGGGAAATAGAACTGATGCCAGCATAAATAAATTAGGCTTTAGCAACCGTACTATTTCAAGTGCTGGTAGTATCCTCTTGCTTGTGATTTTGTTGTGTTTCTGGAAAACCAGCTTCGCACAAACACCCCCCAGCGGTTTTACATCCATTACAGTTTCCTCCCAGTGGAATGAGGCGGTAGGGCTTACTTTTAATAAAAGTGGCAGCCAGATGTTTGTCTGGGAAAGGGGCGGAAGGGTGTGGGTTGTGGAGAATAGTCAAAAAACCTTGCTGCTGGATATTAGCGATGAGGTAGGTGGCTGGCGCGACTTTGGTTTGCTGGGCTTTGCACTTCATCCTCAGTTCGATACAAATGGCTATTTTTACCTGCTCTATACTGTGGATCGACACCACCTGTTATGGCATGGCACAAGCAGTTATAGTGCGACTAAAAATGAATATTTCAATGCTACTATTGGCCGATTGACCCGCTATACAGCAACAAAATCAACAAGCGGATATAGTGTAAGTGCAGCCAGCCGCAAAGTAATGATTGGTACAACCAGGTCTAATGGTATTCCATCCTTGCACGAGAGTCATGGCACCGGTTCTCTTGTCTTTGGTACTGATGGTACGTTACTTATTTCAGCAGGAGACGGTGCAAGTTATAACGGACAGGATGGAGGCAGTGCCTCAGGTACATATTATGCACAGGCACTTACAGATGGAATCATCACTAATCAGGAAAATGTAGGGGCTTTTCGCGCACAAATGCTGGAAAGTTATAGTGGAAAAATACTCAGGATTAATCCGGAAACAGGTAATGGGGTACCCAGTAACCCTTTTTATGAAACGACAAAGCCTGGCTCGATTCGCTCTAAAGTTTGGGCATTAGGTTTCCGTAACCCTTTCCGAATGATACTCAGACCCGGATCGGGCAGTTTGAATCCTGCGGATGGTAAACCTGGCGTACTGTATGTGGGGGATGTTGGCCATAGTACTTATGAAGAGCTTAGTGTAGTAACCAAAGGAGGTCAGAATTTAGGCTGGCCATTATTTGAAGGGCTTTCACCCCATTCAGGATACAGCAGCTTGAAGAAGTATAACTATTATGCGCCAAATCCAGAATACGGAATTAATGGATGTACCCAGCGATATTTTTATTTCCAGGACTTAATCACCCAGGAAACCGCCAGTGGTACTGCAACCTTTTCTAATCCCTGCCAGCCTACTAAGGCTATACCATCCACAGTAAAAACATATATGCACAAGCGGCCGCTTATTGACATGCGTCACAGCAGTACTGGACCCGCCAGAACAGGTACATTTAGTGGTGAATCGGCAACAGCAGTAAACATTGGTGACCCCAGTTCTCCGGTTGCTGGACCACAGTTTGGTGCTAATGCGACGATGGCAGGCGTTTTTTACCCACATAATGATTTCCCTCCAGCATTCAGAAATACACTGTTTTTTGGAGATTATGCAAGGCAATGGATCAGAAGCATTACTATGGATGGGCTAGATAAACCCGTTGAGGTAAGAGATTTCATTAATTCCGGGGCAGTAGTAGTGGCCATGGCTACCCACCCTACAGAAGCCGGGCTTTATTATATCAATTTTCCTTCGGTGATCAGAAAGATTATCAGTAAAAGTGTCAATTTAGCTCCACATGCGATAGCTTCATCAGATAAGAGCTACGGCATTAGTCCATTAACGGTACAGTTCACGGGCAGTGCATCCTCGGATCCGGATGGAGACGTGTTAAGCTTTCACTGGAACTTTGGTGATGGAACTACCAGTACACTTGCAAATCCTTCCCATACTTTTACAACGGCTACCAATGCAACCACAAAATTTACGGTTACCCTAACCGTTACAGACAGCCGGGGCAGTACTGACCAAGCTTCTTTAGTGATTTCAGTAAACAATACGCCTCCACAGGTAACCATAAACAGCCCGGTAGATAGCAGTAAATATCCCCTTAACCAGGGCGATTTAACCTATTCCCTGAAAGCCACAGTTGTAGACCAGGAGCATAGTGAAGATCAGCTTTCTTACCGGTGGCAAACAATTCTACACCATAGCGACCATGAGCACCCCGAGCCTTATGACAGCTCTCCGGAGACCACTGCAACAATTTCTCCATTGGGTTGCGGGGATGAATCTTATTATTACCGAGTAACACTCAGGGTTACGGATGCCGCTGGTCTCTCCACCACGAAAGAAGTTAAGTTGTACTCGGATTGCGCTACAATGCCTGCAAGTCAGCCGCCCATGATCAGTATTACCTCCCCGGCGGATAGTTCCAATTTCAATGCTCCGGCTACTATTAGCTTACAGGCACATGCATCGGATGCTGATGGAAGCATCAGTAAAGTAGAGTTCTTCAGAGGCACGACAAAGCTGGGAGAGGATCTGAGCGATCCTTACAGCTATAGCTGGAGCAATGTAGCTGCAGGTACATATTCGATTACAGCCAGAGCTACGGATAATTCAGGCGCTACGAATACATCAGGTGTTGTAACTGTAAATGTTAACGGTACGGCAAATCAGCCACCGGTAGTGAGTAATCCTGTTCCGGACCAGCATGCTACTGTGGGCCATGCTTTCGGCTACACATTTTCAGCAAATACTTTTACAGATGCTGATGGTGATGCCTTGAGTTATTCTGCAGGATTATCTAACAATACTGCTTTGCCTGCCTGGCTTCATTTCAATGGCAGCACCCGTAGTTTTAGCGGTACACCGCCGGAAGGAAGCCCTGCCAGTCTGAACATACGCTTAATGGCAAGTGATGGAAAAGGCGGTACCGTCAGCGATGATTTTTTACTTAACATCAATACTGCTACAGGTACTTCCGCTGTGTACCGGGTAAATTCAGCGGGGGGCCAGCTTAGTACAGGGATGGGCTTATTTTCTGCGGATGCTTATTTTAGTCCTTCCCCAGGCAACACCCTTAGCACAACAACTGCCATAGCCGCTACCACCGATGACGGGCTTTACCAAAGGGCCAGATCTTCTACCACGCAGAACGGTTCTTTCAGCTATAACTTTCCCATCAGCAACGGCGAGTATAAGGTGGTGCTGCACTTTGCCGAGATAGCGGTAACAAGGGTAGGAGAACGCGTCTTTGACCTTTTACTGGAAGGCCGGGTGGTGCTCAACGACTATGAC
>JASLAE010000276.1 GCA_030147305.1 Cesiribacter sp. | reverse complement strand
AATAAGCAGCATGCATATTTGCATGTAGCTGACTTACAACCTCCTGTAGCGCAGCAATCCCCCCGGCCGAAGTTCCGATCACTACAATATGCATGGATTTGTCTGATGCAGTATTCATTAATTCTCTATTCTTCTATAGCTCAAAAAACTTTAACAAGTATAAATGGCAATTGTATGTTGGTTTCGATGATTAAAGAGAAAATTAAGCCGGGCGGCTAGCCATGTTGTGTTTGTTCCATTAGCCTGTCCAGGAAAGGAATTTGTGCAGCATTGATGTACTGGCAGGCTTCTTCATAGGTAAACCAGCGTGCTGCATCTACTTCCGGATATGACTGCCATTTACCACTTTTATAAGGCCATTCTACACGAAAGGTATTGCAGCTGATGCCCTGCCCCTCTTCCCAGGCACCGGCAAATGCCCAGGCCCAAACCGTTTTGCCACCCTTTTGCTTAATGCTTTCCAGGGGTAAAAAAGGTGGACGTGGCTCCAGGCCTGTTTCTTCCTTAAACTCACGCTGCGCAGTCTGCAGCAAATCTTCTCCTTCGTTAGGCAGGCCTTTCGGGATGCCCCACCAGCCTTTATCCTTTTGGGTAAAGTAGGGGCCGCCAGGATGCACCAAAAAGAATTGCATCGCTGCCGATGGGCCTGTCAACAGGCGGTACATGAGCAGTCCCGCACTGAGATTTTTAGCTTTCATGCTTTACCTGTACGCAGGTTCTTATTTACCAGTTAATATTTTTTTGCTTTGGTTTGCTTTAAATATGAATTTCATTTCAAATACTTGATTATAAACTACTTACCACGCTATTTATTGTAAATAACAACCGGTAGAATACTATCTTTTTACATACCTGATCACAAAAAATATTATTATATTCAGATAGCCTTTCAATTTCACAAACCTATCCAAACCATGAGCATACAAATCAAAACCCCCGGCGTTCACCACATTGCCCTTCGCTCAACCGATCTGGCACGTTCCAAACGTTTCTATACAGAAACACTTGGTTTTCCGCTACTCCTGGAGGTTCCCGGCCTATTTCTTTTTGCAGCCGGCCAGACAGCCATTGGCGTGCGTGCTCCTGAAGAAAGCACGCCAAAGGGAGAAACCTTTAATCCATTTCGTGTAGGGCTGGATCATCTTGCGCTGGGGTGCGAAGATGAAGCTGAGCTGGAAAGAGTAGCAAATGCCTTAAACGAAGCAGGCGTAGAGAATACAGGCGTTAAAATGGATGAGACACTGGGCAAACGCTATGTAGCCTTCAAGGATCCAGATCGTATATCCTGGGAATTTTATATGGCATAGCCAATCAAGTGATTGGTAGCGCAGTATGCCAATTCGGACCCAGACTAACAGCCTGTCGTTTCGGCCCATTGTTACATTTGATCCGTTATGGCGAGCAGCGTGGAGCAGTCTGTTTATTGTAACAAGCAGTAAATTACCACTTCGGCAGGCGTTCCGCTTCGGTTTGTTTTCCTGGCATCCCCATTGACGAGGAATGTCCTAGGCTCCTGTGCTGTATAGCTAAAACTTCTTACTCATGCCCCATAATGGCCAGCTTAGCATGGCATTCTACTAAAAGTTTATACATGCATTTTCTACTCCGTTTCCATGCTTAAACCCTAATTAACCACCTCACCGCCAACACATTTACCCAAAACCAGTTATAAGATAACAGAACAGCCTCTCCTCTACCTCGCCAACTTTCACCATCAAGCTTCTTTAAGGATCTATGCTATGTTCTCATCTACTTTACTTCCGCCCCTGCCCCTGGCCGAATGGGAGGCCACCAAAACAACACTGCACCTCTACCTGCAGATTGTGGGCAAGATACAGCTGAAACTGAACCCCAAGCGAAACCACTGGTGGCATATCACCTTTTACCCTGTTGCCCGCGGCATCAGCTCACAACAGATTCCGTGTGGTGACAGAACTTTCGAAATCCTGTTCAACTTTATTGAGCACCGGCTGGAAATACAAACCAGCGAAGGAGAATATGAAGAATTTCCATTGAAGCATGGCTTATCGGTTGCCGAATTCTACTATCAGCTTTTTGAAAAGCTCAACCTGCTGGACATACCCGTGCGCATTCTTGCCAAACCTTTTGATGTGCCCGGTGTGGACAAACCCTTTGCCAACATCAGCGAGCATAATTCCTATAACCGGGACCACGTTGAACGCTTCTGGAAAATTTTACTGTGGACCAGCGGCGTCTTCGAAGAATTTTGTGGCCGGTACTGCGGCAAAACCTGTCCGGTACAGCTCTTCTGGCACCATATGGACCTGGTCATTACCCGTTTTTCTGGGCGCAAAGGGCCACCCATGCCAGCCACCGCACGTCAATCCGATAAAGAAGCCTACTCGCATGAGCTCATCAGCTTTGGCTTCTGGGCTGGTGATGAAAACGTACGCGGCGCCGCCTTTTACTCCTACACCTATCCGTCGCCGGCAGGCATCGACAAAGAACCCCTGCAGCCTCATGCAGCGCAGTGGGTGCAAAGCAACGGCAGCCCTATGGCCCTGCTGATGTACGACGACCTGCGGGCCAATTCAGATCCGGAAGGAGCCTTACTGGCCTTCCTGGAAAGCAGCTACCAGGCGGGCGCCAGGCGGGCGGGCTGGGAAATGCACGAACTGGCCGTGGAATACAGGCAGGAACTGGTAAACTAAATTTACATGCGACGCCCCTTAACGGCCAAAGCCAGTTAATACTTTACAGCCGCCAATTTAGATTGGTGGCTTTTTTTTAGTGCAGGATGTCCCATTCCGGCAGGTCTGTTTGTCTAGTAGAAAAGAAAACATGAAAGTAGAAGGATTACGTTGCTGTCGTGACCAAAAGCAGCCATAAAACTCTGCTTATCAAAACCACAGTTTATTACCATTTATCAGCATAATTAATTAGTTTTCAGCATGCACCAGTTTATGATCCTGTTAAAAGAAGACCTGCAGTCTGCCAGCCAAATGAGCGAAGAACAGCTACAGGCAGACATTAAGCAATACACCGAATGGGTAGAAGAACTATCTAAAAAAGGTCATTTTGTTTCCGGCGAACCCCTTGAAGGCCGGGGCTGGCAGCTTAAGAAAGATGAGGTGATCACCAATGGCCCCTTTATTGAAAGTAAAGAAGCCATCAGCGGCTTTTTTATTATAAAAGCCGGCAGTGATGAAGAGGCACTGGCACTTGCCAAAACATGTCCCGTCTTCCGCACAGGTGGCACACTGGAGCTACGACCTGTCCTGAAATTCTAATATCAGGCTACAGCCGGTATTATTGTAATGTACCGGCTGTAGTATTTTCCTATGCAGGCAGCACCCGAAGCACTTCTCTCCCGGCTCTACCCCAGCCTGCACCGCAAAATGGTGGTGGCCCTTACTGCCTATTTTGGGTTTGCTTCCCTGGCCGAAGCAGAAGACCTGGTGCAGGATACCTTTGCTGCCGCTTTAAAAGACTGGCGCAGCCAGGGCATTCCCGACAACCCGGAAAAGTGGCTTTACAAAGTATGCAAAAACAAGGCGCTTAATTTTCTAAAACGCCAGCGAAGCTACCAGACCAGTCTGTATGCCACACCACAGGTAGTGAGTTATCAGCTTAGCCAGGCTTTCTCCGAGAGTGAAATTGAGGATAACGAGCTCAGGATGATCTTTGCCTGCTGCCATCCACGATTTTCTGAAAAAGCACAGCTGATCCTGATCCTGAAAAGCCTTTGTGGCTTCTCAACTGAAAAAGTGGCCCACAACCTGGCCATGAAACCGGAAGCAGTGCGTAAGCTGCATTACCGCACCCTGCAGATTATTCGGGAAGAGCAGCTACCCCTGCATACACCGCAGCTGCTCCGGCTTTCAGACAGAGTGACCAATGTACATCGTGTAATTTACCTGCTTTTTAATGAAGGTTATCTGGCCTACCAGGGGCCTCAGTTGCTTAACGACGACTGCTGCCTGGAAGCCCTGCGACTCCTGCAGCTAATGCTGAAACAGCCACCAATCTGCACTGCAGATACGCACGCGCTGTATGCCCTTATGCTGTTTCACCTATCGCGTGTAAATGCCCGTACCGACGCAGCCGGGGCTCTGGTTGAACTGGAGCACCAGAACCGTGCACTGTGGCATCCGGAAATGATCCGGCTTGGTATTCACCACCTCAACAAAGCGCTGGATTTCAGACAGCCGCTGGGCCGTTATCCGCTCGAAGCACTGATTGCTTCGCTGCACAGCACGGCGCCTTCCTTTCAGGAAACAGACTGGCAGAAGATCTCCCATTTCTACGACCAGCTACTCATTTTGGCGCCTAATCCTTTTGTGGTACTGAATAAAGCCATTGCCCTTTATTTTACAGAAAATGCTGAGGCTGCCTTTGCTTACCTGGCAGATGCTCCTTATCAGGAATTATTGGAAGACCAGCATCTTTACCATGCATTCCTCGGCAGAATGTTCCTGCTTAAGGGAGTGCTTGCGCAGGCAAAGGCACATTTTACACTGGCCTTTACACTCAGCCAAAATCAGCTGGAGAAAAACTACTACCAACAAAAATTAGCCCTCTGCAGCAGGCCACCTGCCTGGCCGGAAAATTCCTAGAGTTCTATGATGATACCCAGTGTAGGCAGGGTAGTACCGCTAACGTTGCGTAGCAGCCTGCCCTGATACCGGCCGGGATTTTCAGGATCCTGAACTGGCTGACCTGCAGCATCGCGCACTACATCAATATTCTCCTGAAATTCCACTTCAAACCCATACACATTCTGGATGTCGAAGTAGAGGTTTAAGCTCCAGCGGGGAAAAAAATACTTTTTGTCGAGGCGCACATCGAGCTGATGAAAAGCCGACAGGCGCTCCTGGTTCAGACGGCTGTAATCTACAATGCCCTGCCCTGTACGGTTCCAGTTCTCCTGCTCAAGCGAGGCAGCCAGATCATAGGGTGTATAAGGTGGCCCGCCGCTCAGCAGGAAACGGGTACCCAGCTCCCAGTTACGTTTAAAGCGTTTGCCTCCTGTTAAACTCACCACATGGCGATAATCCCAGGCAGATGGGGTGTAGCGATCGTCGAGCCCTGTAAATTCGCTGCGTACCAGGGTATAGGCCAGTGTGCCGTAAAAGGTGCTGGCCAGCTTTTGCTGTACCAGGAACTCCAGCCCATAAGCTCTGCCCTTAGAGGCGGAGACCACCGGGCTTTGCCCCACAACTCCAAAATCGGCACCCAGGTTGGCCAGGGATACACCCAGGTCCAGCAGATAAGGGTATTTATCATACCACTTATAGAAACCTTCCAGCGTAAGCCGCAGAAAGTTGGTCGGCGCCCACTCTATGCCTGTTACCAGGTGATCGGCCTGCAGGTACTGCAAACCATTTTGTTTATTAATCAGTGCTCCTTCCGAGGAACTTCTGTAGCCCATGACTACATAGCTGGGCAGCTGGTAGTAACGGCCCATGTTAAAATTAAGGCTCCATTTGGGTAAAAAATAGTAGGCAGCCGAAAAGCGCGGAGAGAACTGATCCCAGAGCTTGTTCATTTGGGAAGAGTAATCAGTGGCATCCATGCGGAAACCCGCGGAGAGTATAAGCTGCCCGTCTATAAAGTCCTGGCTGGCCTGCCCAAACAGCCCCCATTTGTTCATACTAAGGCTGGAGGTGAAGTCTTTGGTTAAAGGCTGGCCCTGGGCAACGGTTTTAAAGAAGTCGTCGGCATAGTACTTGGCATATTCGTAATTTACACCATAGGTCAGGCGGGTGCTGCGGCCCAGCTGGCGGTAATCTTCCAGCCGCAGCTTATTTTCTATTTCCTGCGAATGATAATCGAGCAGCAGGTTCTGGGGTTGGCTGGTATCATTGTTAGCCCATTTGATGGCCCGGTTGTCCAGCATGTTTCGGCTTAGCACTACAGTATAAAAACCATCGCTGCGGAAGTTCTCCCACTTACCCCCGATCGTGTAGTTCCATTGATTAGAGACCGGTAGCGTATTGAGGGTATAGCGTTGCTCCTCTGTTTCATTTGCCTCCAGGTTGAGCTCAAAATCATCAAGTGCGCCCAGGCTAATAAGGGTAAAGCGGTTTTTACGATTGGGCTGCCACTGGTACTTTAGCTGATAATCGTTGTATACGGGCAGAAAAGGCAATTCAAGTGCCTTGAAGAGGAGCTGCAAATAGCTGCGGCGCACAGAAAAGATGATCGAAGCACTATCTCCCACCGGACCTTCGGCAGTGAGGCCAAAATCGGTAGCACCTACAATGCCATTAAAAACCCATTTGTCGCTTCGCCCCTCACGCTGCCGAAATTCAAAAATGGAAGAGAGGGCACCGCCACGATTGGCTGGGAAAGCACCCGAATAAAAATCTACTTCTTTGATAAAGTCAACATTGATAAGGCCTACCGGACCCCCGCTGCTGCCCTGGGTCTGAAAGTGGTTGATGTTGGGCACCTCCACCCCATCGAGGTAATATTTGTTTTCACTGGGTGCACCACCCCGAATGATAATATCGTTGCGAAAAGAGGGAGCTGTGGCAGCACCGGGCAGTGAACGTATGACTTTACTGATATCACGGTTCCCGCCCGGACTCCGGCGGATCTCATCGGCACCAATGCTGCGCAGGGAAACCGGGCTTTCATCGGTTTTACTAAAGGGCGTGGCTACTACTTCTACCTCCTGCAGACGCTCGGCATCTTCTGCAAGTCTTACATTTACCTCGGCGGGCCTAGCATTGGTAACAGCTACCTCATACACCCGTTCGGTTTTATAGCCCAGGCTTCGAAACTCCAGGTTATAGCGGCCAGGTTGCAGGGCTGTAAGCTCAAAGCGGCCGGCATCGCCGGTAGTGGTTCCTGTGCTGGTGCCGCTGATCACGACTGTGGCAAAAGGTATTGGCTCATTACTGGCTTTGTCAAGCACCCTGCCCCGTATGATGCCCTGTTGAGCAAGGAGGCACAGGGGTATCAGTAAGATATTCAGCACCAAAAGCACGACCTTCATCTGTTCATTATATTTTATACAAAGCTAAACATTTAATTTCTATTATTAAGTAACAGGTAAATACTGTTACCATTCCTGGCAACTGC
>JASLAE010000250.1 GCA_030147305.1 Cesiribacter sp. | reverse complement strand
CTTTAGAGAGCCTCTTATAGGCTTTCTTCAAATGTCTGTGATATCGCCAGCATTTCCACAACACGCCGGGATGAATCAGTGCCTTACCCTCAATCCATTCGTTGTACAGGATATTGCGCTCATAATATTCACCCTCATTGGCATGTACCGCTGCTGTTGAATCCTTCCCTTTATCAATCAATAATTTATCTATCAATAAAAAATGCTCTGACCATTGCTGCAGAAAATACCCAGCAAAAACATTATCCTCATAGAGATTCGGCAGAGCCCTTGGGTCTAAAATCTGCTGCAGGTGACCATGATTCAGGATAAAAAGATGTGGAGGATAGTTCGTCCTGTTCCCTAGTGCTTTTCTGGCACTGTACCCGAAACGATTAGTCATTTGCGATAGCTGCGTAGGTACAGCAATTCTGCTTTTTTTTTTTCTTTGGGGCCGCCTGCTTCAGCATGTCCTCAGCAGTTACAAATGTCACGTCTCTGATCAGAAGACACAATAAGGGAGCAGGAGGTTGATTTGTATACACTGTTAGCTGCCCATATGCTGCAGACATCTTTTGATATTGCTCTATCCTTTGATAAGCCTGCTGCAAAGCAAAATTTACCCTGAATTTATGGTAATACCAGGTAGGAAAGCCCTTGTAATATAGAAATCCTGCTACAGTGTCTTTCTTAATGCTTTGATGGCCCAATGCATTGACAGCATCGAGCAAACGTTGATTTGCTGCTTTGGTGTTTTCAGCTGTAGCACCCTCCCAACGTTTTGCCCCGGCCTGCTCCAGAACATCGTCAGAAACGGTTAAAAATACCTCAGCATCCTGCTGCTGTAGTACAGCAAGAAATCCCGCTGCTTCAGCGGCAGACAATGGACGTTCAATCAGATAAGCCCTTTTTTTGGACAGCATGACCAAAAATAATGGCTTTATCAATATTTACATCCAATGTGGCCTGATTTAAGTGCTTTCAGATCGTTTTGTGGCCATTGGCTGGTCCATTGAAGGATTAATGCATCTTTCAGAATCGATTCACGAGCACCCACCCCTGCAATTTCAGGAAAAAATGTACTTTTACTGCCGGCTTTTTGCCTGTATCATGGGGTTTATTCTTAATCGCAGCATTTTTGTTTCTCTTATCACCTGGGTTGGTGTCGTTATAGGCTACCTGAATGTACTTTGGTTATACCCCCGGGTATTGGACCTTGAGCAGATCGGCCTTTTTCGTACGCTACAGGATATAGCTTTATTATTTGTTCCCTTCGCCCAGATGGGAGCTGGCCAGGGCTTGATCCGTTATTTTCCTCATGGTACCAATGAAACAGAAAAGCAGCAGATAATTTCACTTTCCCTCATTTGGTCGCTCTTAAGTTTTTCACTGTTTCTCCTAATTTTCTGGCTGCTTCAGGATTGGATTTACCTTTTCTTTATGGAGAAGGCCCAGGCAGTCAATGAGTTTTTACCTGTCGTTATCCTGCTCACTTTTATCCTGAACGTTCAGGGAGTGCTGGAACCGCTTGCCCGCTCTCTGCTCAAATTCAGATTTGTTGCTTTTTGCAAAGAAATCGTATTGCGCGTCTTCAGTGCCCTGCTCATCATTCTCTACTTTTTTGAGGTGCTTAGTTTTACCCATACTATCTGGGGTTTGGTTGTGGTATATGGGTTTGTAACCTTCATCATCGCCCTGTACCTGATACGCGCCGGCTGGTCCGGAATCTATTTATTTTTCAGTCCGGCAATCCGACAATTGATTAACCCTTTCGTACGCTATGGCGTTATTACCTTTCTCTCATCCGCCAGTTCTTTGCTGGTTATGAAAACAGATAGTGTGATGGTCACACAAATGATTGGATTGGAAGCCAATGGTATTTACACAACTGTATTTTTTATGGCCATCATTGTGGAACTGCCAAGGCGCATTTTGTCACAGATCAGCACACCGCTACTTTCCCAGGCATTCGAACAAAATAATATGCCCCTGGTGCAGCGCATTTACCAGAAGAGTTCTATTAACCTGCTGCTGATCAGTGCACTTCTATATATCGGCATTGTTTGTAACATGTCGGCACTCTTTAGCCTTATGCCAAAGGGAGATGCTTTTAGAGCAGGTGCAGTGGTGGTGATGCTGATTGGCCTGGGGAAACTAATAGATGGTGCTGCCGGCGTAAACGGAGAGCTGCTGGCAATGTCTCGCTATTACCGGATAAACCTGTATTTCACCGTGTTGATGGCGATACTGAACGTGGTGCTCAACTACCTGTTTATTCCCATGTATGGCATCGCTGGTGCAGCCCTTGGTTCCTGCCTGAGCCTGATTGCTTTCAATCTGTTGAAGTACTTCTACATTCAAATAAAACTGAGGCTGCAGCCTTTTAACCGGGATACCCTATTGCTTATCATAATCATGTGCCTTGCTTTTGCTGCAGGCTGGTTCATGCCTGCTATTGAAGGGCCGCTGCTCGACATTATGGTTCGCTCTACCATCATAACTGTGATCGTAGGGGTGGGTACAATTTATTTCAAAGTATCAGCGGAAGCTAACCAGCTCTATGCAAAACTGCTTTCTTACTTTTACCGAAAAGGTTAAGCTCCTATTGAGGTTAGGTTAGTAATTTCATTGAGCCATATCCCTAACTGGCGAGCCTGCTGCTGTCGGTCGTATGGTAAAAGATTTGTATTACGCTGAAGGTTGCCGCCTGCCTGGTATTCTTTAAACAAGCGCAGCAGATACTCTTCCATTCCCTGCTCATCGGAAAAGTCAAAGCTTTCACCTGCCTGCTGAGAAGCCAGGATTTCTCCGGCTGCATTATCCGGGAACCCTATATACAAAACAGGCTTTTGTGCTGCCAGGTATTCGTAGGTTTTGTAAGGGATTACCAGCCTTCCCGCAGGCACTCGATCTACCAGTAGCAGCAAGACTGCAGACTGCTGCATCATCTCCCATATTTGCTTGTTTGCTACAGACCCCTGCAGTTTTATTTTTCCCCGGAGGGCAGGATAATTCGCCTCCGGGTTAATAAGCGGACTCACACTGCCTACAAGCTCTACTTCCAGGGCAGCAGCAAAATCAGGATATTTACTGCATAACCTGGACAAAACCGGCCATAAATACTCCGGGTTACGGCCCTCATTGAGCATGCCAGCATGAAAAATCCTGAATTTTTGCGGTCGTACAGGCTGCAACAGTTCTTGTGGCAGCCCTTTTAGGTCCAAACCATTTAGCAAGGTCCTCACTGTTCCACCGCCAATTCGTTCCAGGCTTTCTGATAAGCCAGGCGTTGCGCTTATGACAAGGTCTGCTTCAAGTAAAATACTTTTTTCAAGCTTTTGATGATAACGCATAGCCCATTTGCCGGTGTGCATACGCCTGAGCACATCCCATTCACTCCAGGGATCACGAAAGTCCGCAATCCAGGGTAGCCCCGATTTTTTCTTTAGCTTACGACCTATCAGATGCATGCTGTGCGGGGGACCGGTGGTAATAATGGCCTTAATTTCGTTTTTCTCTAAAATATCCATTGCAAATTTACTGGCAGGATCTGTCCAGAAAACCCGTGGGTCTGGCAGTAGCAGGTTACCCCGTAACCAGTGCATGAGCCTGGTAGTAAGCTTATTGCTATTGCTTTCCATTGCCACGCCATAATTTATGGAGGCCCCTTTTTTACCACTAAGCTTTGCTGCCAGATGGTAAGGCTCCCAAATGGGCAGCTTTAAAACCTCTACCTCAGGGGCAACCTCTTGTTGGAGTGCAGGGTCCCGTAACTCAAAAGCAGGATTTTCCGGTGTCAGCACCACCGGTCGCCACCCTGCTTCAGGCAAATATTTACTTAGCTTGAGCCATCGTTGTACACCTACTCCTCCACTTGGCGGCCAGTAATAAGTTATTAGTAGAAAGTTTTTCATTATGCTATCGTTTGCGGAAGCAGGCATTTATACGTTACCTTTTAAGGAAGCTTAAATTTCCTTATAATTGAATCGCAAAATAAGAGAATTCTCAGTATGAAACGAGTTGCTGTGCTTACTTCGGGAGGTGATGCCCCTGGTATGAATGCCTGCATCAGGGCTGTAGTAAGAGGAGCTATCTATCACGAAGTAGAGATATTTGGCATTCGCTATGGATATGACGGTTTAATTCGTGGAGATATCTTTCAAATGAGCTCCCACAGTGTAAGCAATATTGTGCAAACAGGTGGTACCATTTTAAAATCGGCACGCAGTAAGGCATTCATGACACCGGAAGGCCGGCGGACTGCCTATGATCAGCTAATAAAATGGGGCATTGAAGGCCTTATCGCCATTGGCGGAGACGGTACTTTTACGGGAGCCAGTATCTTTTTTCAGGAGTACGGGATTCCCACAGTAGGAGCTCCCGGAACGATTGACAACGACCTGTACGGAACAGACTATACCATAGGGTTTGATACTGCTGTAAACACTGCCATAGAAGCCATCGACAAAATACGGGATACCGCAGATTCTCATGACCGTGTGTTTTTTATAGAGGTGATGGGCCGCGATTCAGGCTATATCGCCATACAATCAGGTATTGGTGGCGGCGCAGAAATTGTAATGGTGCCAGAAACCCTTACTTCTATCGACGATGTAATCTCTTCACTCCGGCAGGGTTGGGACCGGTCCAAGACTTCTTCAATAGTAGTAGTAGCGGAAGGCGAAGAAGAAGGAACCGCCCATGAGGTGGCAGAAAAAGTACGTGAGCAATTAAAGAATAAAGACCTGCGGGTGACTACTCTGGGCCATATCCAGAGAGGTGGACGTCCTTCTGCCGCAGACCGGATACTGGCCAGTCGCCTGGGGCTTGGCGCAGTTGAGGGCCTGATCAACGGATACAAAAATGTTGCGGCAGGAGTGGTAAATGACAAGCTTGTGTATACTGACTTCAAAGAAGCCATTTCGCGGGAAAAACCACTGAACCCTGATCTTATCCGCATGGTTAACATCTTAAGCATTTAATTCGCTTAAGATTTATGGGCTACATCCCGATCATCATTGCTGTACTGGCCTTTGCCGTTCTATTGATTCTGGTGAATATGAGCAGTATTCAGGCACGACAGCATTCTCTGGGGCTTGCTCTTTTTTCAGTTTGCCAGACCGCTAAGTCCAGACATGCATTGTTGAACCGTCTTAGTGGAATTCATACCAACCTGCTCTGCCCTACCTTACCTTCCGACCATCGCCTGTTACCCGAAATGTTTCCTCAGATTAATGCTTTTCTGAAAGCAGAGTGGAAATCACTGGAGGAGGCCAATATCTATGCTGAAACTGATTCAGCTGCGCAGGATACAAAGCGGTATCTTACAGCCTTGCAGGTATTAAATCACAGACAGCGCACTAACCTGCGTACCTTCGAAAGAAAGGTGCGTGAGTACAATCTCCTGATCAATACCTACCCTACAGCCTTTGTAGCCATTCTGTACAGATTAAAACCCATTAACCTTTCATCTGCTCCCCGATAAAAGATAAGGCTTCACTGAAATGATCGGGATGGTACCAGTGAAATTCAGGATCTTTTTTAAACCACGTCAGCTGTCTTTTAGCATAGTGCCTGGAATTCCTTTTAAGCAGTCGTATGGCTTCATCTTTATCATAGAGCCCATCCAGGTAAGCAAAAATTTCCTTATAGCCAACCGTTTGAAGTGCATTCAATTGCCTGTACATATATAATCTTGCAGCCTCTTCGAACAGGCCTTCTGAAATCATAGTATCCATTCGCTGGTCAATACGGGCGTATAATTCTTCCCGTGGACGTTCCAGACCAATTTTGATGGTTTTAAAAGGCCTTTCCGGATACAGCTGCTTGCGAAAAAATGAATAAGGTTTACCCGTAGCTCTGTATAACTCCAGGGCTCGGATCAATCGTACAGGGTTTTGCTGGTCAACCTCCTGCCAATAAGCAGGATCAACTTCCTGTAATTCGTTCTGCAATGCAGTAAGTCCCCGCTCCTGCCATGTTTTTTTTAGGGTTTCACGAATCGATGCCGGTACCTCAGGCATCTGGTCCATACCCCGTTCAAGCGCCTGCACATAAAGCCCCGAACCACCTACTACGATAAGCGCATTATGTTTTATGAAGAGGGTATCTGTCAGTGCCAAGGCCTCGCGCTCAAACTGACCGGCACTATATTCAGTGTCAGGATCAAGGATATCTATAAAATGATGAGGCGCGGCAGCCAGTTCTGCCGGTGTCGGTTTGGCTGTGCCTATATTCAGCTGCCGGTATACCTGTCTGCTGTCAGCAGAAATAATTTCCGTCTGCAGGGCTTTGGCCAGTGCAATACTAAAGGCAGTTTTACCAACGGCCGTTGGCCCTCCTATAATAATCAGATAGTTTTGTTGTGGTTTCAACAAGATACAAAAGCTAATAAAACCATACTTTGCCCGTTAAATTAGCTTCAAGTTTGCGTATATTTATTAAAATGTGCTGATAATTGCACTGCATGGAAGGCTACTCAGATTATAGCAAAGAAGAATTAA
>JASLAE010000249.1 GCA_030147305.1 Cesiribacter sp. | reverse complement strand
TATCAAACTATATCTTTGCCACAGAACATAGTGTTTTCCGGCTATTGAAAAACCGGTCTGTAGGAGAGGATGAGCAGGGCTTTTTATTACCTGAATTAAAGCAGTTCGATTATTTGATCATGTTGCAGGGCGAAGGCGATTTTTTTGATAAAGAAGCGCTGCCGGCAGTATTACAAACAATTCCTGCTGTAGAATATGTGAAGCCAGTAGAAGTAAACAACCTAAAATCAAAAGAAAATCTGATCTTTTAACATGGAGCAAAAAATCGTGTTCAATAAAACAAAGATCGTTGCCACTGTAGGCCCGGCCTGTAACACACGTGAAAAACTTACCGAACTTGTAAAAGCAGGGGTAGATGTTTTCCGCCTGAATTTCTCTCATGGGTCTCATGAAGAACACCTGAAGGTTATCAATCATGTACATGCTATCAATGAAGAGCTGGGGCTGCATGTAGCATTACTGCAGGACCTTCAGGGCCCTAAGATTCGCACCAGGGAGGTGGAGAACAACGGCGTTGAGCTGGAGCAGGGTCAGGAGTTAATCATCACGACAGAACGCATACTGGGCAATAATAAAATAATTTCTACCTCGTATGAGCCCATGGCGCAGGATGTGCGCATCGGTGATATGATTCTGGTTGACGATGGTAAGATTGAACTGCGGGTAGAGCGGGTAGAAGACAATAAAGTGTATACGCGGGTAATATATGGCGGTACCCTTAAATCCCGTAAAGGCATTAACCTGCCTATGACCAATGTGTCTGCACCTTCACTTACCGAAAAAGATGAAGAAGACCTGATCTTTGGACTGGAGCAGGACCTTGACTGGATTGCCCTTTCTTTTGTGCGTACGGCTGATGACATCCTCTCTTTGAAAGAAAAAATCAGGCAGGCAGGCAAGCTGTGCAAAGTAATTGCCAAAATAGAAAAACCCGAAGCACTAAAGAATATAGATGCCATTATTGCCGCAACCGACGGTGTAATGGTTGCCCGTGGTGACCTGGGGGTTGAGACCATGATGGAAGAAGTGCCCATGGCTCAGAAAATGATTGTACAGAAATGTAACGAGATGGGTAAACCGGTAATCATAGCCACACAGATGATGGAGAGCATGATTACCAACCCAAGACCAACCCGGGCCGAAACCAATGATGTTGCCAATGCCGTTGCTGATGGTGCAGATGCCTTGATGCTCTCTGCAGAAACTGCTGCAGGACAGTATCCTCTGGAAGTAATCAAAAGTATGGTTCGCACAATACTTTCGGTTGAACAGAACATGCAGAGCATCTATTTCAAGCATGAGAACGTTTCTGAAAAATCACCTACTTTCCTGAATGATTCTATTGTTTTACAGGCATGCCGGCTGGCTAAAAAAGTAAAAGCACATGCCATTGTAGGCATGACAAAATCCGGGTATACGGGTTATCGTATTGCCAGCCACCGGCCAAAAGCCCAGGTATTTATTTTTACCAACAACAGGCCATTAATGTCTAAGTTAAACCTGTTGTGGGGCGTTCGCTGCTATTTCTATGACAGTATGGAATCAACAGATGCTACCTTTTCTGACATCACAAATTTCTTAAAAGAGAAAGGTTGCTTGTTAGATGGCAATATTCTTATACACACAGCCAGCATGCCCATTCATGCTAAAAACAGAACCAATGCTATTAAACTATCAATAGTACATTAGCCTAAGGCTCCTGTTAGTTATTATTGAAACCACCTTATACAGGTGGTTTTTTTATGCAGTCAGGTCATAATCATTACTGGACTATGAAGTTAGATCTGAGCAGGATTAAGCATAAGCTTTTGGCTCTACCAGTAATACCTCTTCTTCTTTGTCTACCACTACTGCGCCAGCCGGAGCTCCCTTGATTTTGCGTACCCATTTACGTGAGGTGCAAATAACGGGGCAAAGGGAATCACTTTTACGTTTACTGTACCAGGCAGCCAGCTGTGCTGCTTTCTCTTTCACAGGCAGTGGCACCGTTTTTCCAGGTAACCGCCGGATGATAACATGCGAGCCGCTTACATCTTTTGCATGCAGCCATAGGTCGTCTTTACGGGTATGGTACCGTAACATATCGTCGTTCTGGCTGGAGCCCTTGCCCACAAGAATCTGGTACTGAAGAAAATCAAACTGCCGATAGGGAAGAGAAGGTTGTTGCTCGTTCTCAGTCAGTTCAGCTTTGCGCATGCTTCTAAGCTTCTTAAGGTCTTCTGCTGCAATAACCTCCTGCCGAAGCCGCTGCAGATCGTTCAGGCGCTGTTCCTTGGCTGCCAGGTTGTCCTCCAGATGTTGAATCTCTACCTGTTGGTTTTTTGCCTTTCGATAATATTGCTCTGCATTCTTCTGTGGGCTGAGCTCACGCTTTAATTTAATGCTAATGGGTTGTCCGGTATAAAAATCCTGAAGCTCTGCTTTTTCTGCTCCATGGGGTATTTGTTGAAGATTAGCCATGATCAGATCGGCCACATGTCGGTGGCTTGCATTAGTCTGCAGCTCTTCCTGCTTCTGCATCAGCTTATACAGGTAGCTTTCTGTATTTCTGATCTGGCGATCCAGCAGTTGCAGCATTTCATTCTTTTCCCGACGCAGTGCCCAGTCATGTGTATAGGAGCGATAAAAGAAGTTAATGGCTGCAATAGGATCTGCAGACTGAAAGAGTATTTCGCCCTGCTGAAAAAGCAACAAATGTGGTTTTTCTTCTATTACACAAACCCAGTAATCTTCCGGATTCTCCAGTTTTTGCACCAGTGCTTGCAGTAGGGTCCACCTTTCAGCCATAGGCAAGCTTTCCCATCCCTGATCCTGCAGATAGGTTAAGGGTTCAGCTCCCAGGGTTGGCAATACCTTTTTAACATCGCCCTGGGCAACTTCAAAAGTTTCACGGCTAAATGCTGGGGTACGATTTAATTGTTCAGTAATAATTTGCCAGTCTTTGGCAAGTTTATTTTTAAATAAGCTGATTGGCTGCTCCTGTAGTAGTAAAATTATATTAGCCCTGTTACCATGGAGCTTAAATAATAAGTTGAATTCCCCTTCAAATAAAATTGAAAAGCTGCGGTCATGGGTGTATTGCGTGATGCCTGTAACCTTTTTACCTGTAACCTCTGCAAACAAATTGATGCTGTTGCGGCGTGCTCGCTGGAATTGATCCGGAAAATAAAGGCAGGTAAAATCAGGTAAAAGACTCGCTTTCATATAGAAAGCTTCATTGTTTTCCAATACAAACCCCAGCACTAATTCACCTTTGCTCTGCGAATAACATTCAACCAAAGTTGCCTGGGGCAGGAGTTGCCCAAGTCGATTACTGAGCTGTCGTAGAAAATAATAATTATTTTGCATGCCTACAGCACAAGTTTTTGACCATCATAGGCAAGGAAGATACCAGTTGGCAGATGCCTGCTTACTTCGTGATGCTGACCCATGCGGTGGCTAATATGGGTAAAATAGGTTTGTTCGGCCTCCAGCTCCTGGGCGAGGGCTACTGCTTCATGCAGGGCAAAGTGAGAAATGTGTGGTTGCTGTTGCAGTGCATTCAATACCAGAATCCTGGAGCCTTTTATTTTCTGCTTTTCTTCTTCAGCAATTGCATTAGCATCAGTAATATATGTAAAATCCCCTATGCGAAACCCAAAAACCGGCAGTTTGTAATGATAGACCTCTATCGGCAGCAGCGTAGTGCCATCAATATAAAAGGGTGTGTTTTCAATTTCATGTACCTCCAGCAGTGGCACGCCTGGATATTTATGGGCGGCAAAGGCATAAGAAAACTCCTGCTTTAGCTGATTAATTACCCTGGGATGGCCATAAATCGGCATATCTTTCTGCTGCCTGAAATTATAGGCGCGCACATCGTCCAGGCCGGCAGTGTGGTCTTTATGTTCATGGGTAAAAATAACGGCATCCAGGCGATCTATGCGCTCGCGTAGCACTTGCTGTCGAAAGTCGGGTCCGGTATCAAACACCAGACTTTTGCCATCTACCTCCAGGTGCAGGGAAGTACGCAGCCGCTTATCCCTAAAATCAAGTGATTGACAAACTGCACATCTGCATCCGATCACCGGCACGCCCTGAGATGTGCCTGTGCCTAAAAAAGTTATTACCACAACTAAGCTTCTATTTGAAGCAGTTCCTCTAAGAATTTGGCGTTTTTATCGCTTAAGGTTTCTGAAGAAGGCTTCAGGTGTCGTAAGATTTCAATAAGGCAGTTGATCTTGCCTTCCGTGGTGTAGTATCTGTTTACAACCACCAGTCTTTTCTCATTGAGAATACAATAACCAGATCGAAAGTTGCCCTTCTCGTACCGGAGGATGTAATCAGTCTCGCTAAATACATCCTCCAGCCGATTAAGGTAGTGCTTGGTATACTTAACCTGCATTAGCGGGTATATTCATGCACCTTTTCTACGAGTTCATCGAAGTTGAGCGGCTTCTGCAGGTAAGCATTAATGCCCAGTCTGTCGAAATCCTGCTGTGAATAATTACGTGCGTTCCCGCTTATAACAATGATGGGCGTATTGGCCTTATCATCGCTGCGCTTGCGGATTTCTTCTGCACATTGCATACCATCCATAACCGGCATGTTTATGTCCATTACAATAACATCGTAGGCTTCCTGCTCAATTTTGTCAAGAACTTGTTTGCCGTTTTTAACAGCTGTGATCTCAAAATTTTGAAACTGAAGTATCTTTTTTGCAAGGTTTTGGATTACCGAGCTATCTTCGGCAATCAACACTTTTTTACTCATGACGAAAATGTATTAAAGTTTTCGCTAAAAAATTCCTGAAATTCCCGGAATGCCTGTACAAGGCCCGGATAATGATCAACGGCAAATTTATAATCTTTTTCCTTTATGTGATGCTCCATTGCTCTTGCAATTTCAGCAACCTGTACTACGCCAAGGGTACCAGCACTCCCTTTCAGGCTGTGCAGCTCGGCGCCCATGGCTTCGAAGTTGTTCTCTTCCAGGTGTTTACGGCATGCCTCCAGCTGTTCACTGGCTTCTACATCAAATTCCTGAAAGGCACTTTGCACTAATTCTTCGCCTCCCCAGCGCAACAACTGGTCTACTGCTTCTTTTGCAATGATACCCATTTGTTCGGGAGCCGGCGTAGTTTCTTCAATTATTTCTGTTTCCGGAAGCTCCGCTGATATGCCAACTGTATATTTCTGCACCTTCCGGATCAGCATATTGGCCTTAATTGGTTTAGAAAGATAATCATCTAAGCCAGCATCCAGAATTTTAGCACGGTCTTCTTCCATGCTATAGGCTGTCATGGCAATAATGACCGGCATTTTTTCCAGGGCCAGTTCCCTAATTTTAGCAGTGGTGGTGATGCCATCCATTTCCGGCATCTGTATGTCCATGAAAATCAGGTCGAAGGTTTGCTGCTGAACCATCTCAAGTGCCTCGAATCCATTTTGGGCAAGCACCACCACACAACCTGCCTTGGTAAGAATGCTGCCGGCAACCTGGCGGTTCACCTCATTATCATCCACCAATAAGATCTGTGGCGAATCCTGCAGCACACCCTCTCTTATCAGCAGATCCAGTTCACTGTCATGGTCAACAAAATCTTTTGCCATTGCTTCCAGTGCCTGGAAGGTGAACCAGAAAGTACTGCCTTTGCCAGACTGGCTTTCCACACCAATATCGCCACCCATCAGCCGACAAAGCTGCTTGCTGATGGCTAAGCCAAGGCCGGTGCCACCATAAGACTTAGAAAGGGAATTATCCAGCTGGCTAAAACTGCTGAATAGCTTTTTCAGCTGTGCATCAGCAATGCCAATGCCTGTATCATGTACTTCTGCTTTTATCAGGTTGTTGTTGCCTTCTAATTGCTCCGCCAGTTTCAAGTGTATGTTTACTTCACCTCCTTTGTTGGTGAATTTAATGGCGTTGGAGGTAAGGTTAGAGAAAACCTGCAGGAGCCGTGTTTCATCTGCCAGTATATACTCTGGCAGCTCTGCATCTATCGCGTATCGAAGGCTAATGCCTTGTTTAGTGGCTTGCTGAGAGAAAAGGGCATGCAGCTTGTCAACTACATTTTGCAGGCGAAGTACAGATTTGCGCAATTGCATTTTGCCCGCCTCTATTTTGCTCAGGTCCAGGATATCATTTAAAATATTAAGGAGGGTACGGCTGGATTTACGAATGACCTCCACATAATTTCTTTGCTCGCCATTCAGGTCTGTACTTGCCAACAGGTCTACCATACCAATGACACCGTTCATGGGTGTACGAATCTCATGGCTCATATTGGCCAGAAACTGTTCTTTTACCTTTAGGCTTTTCTCAGCAACTTCCTTAGCATGCAGAAGCTCCAGGTTTGTTCTCTTGAGCTCGGTAATATCACGGGCCACACCTTCAATTTCAGTGGGCAACCCATTTTTTCCATAGATCAGGCGTATGTTGCAAATACACTGCAGTAACTGCCCGTTTTCGCTGATCACTGAAGCTTCGAAATTCCGGACAGTTTTGTATTTCACCAGTTGCCTGAATAGCTCTTTAATACGGCTGTTGTACAGGTAATAATTGGTGATGTTCTTACTGAGCACCTGCTCCGGATCATAACCCAGCAACTCCTTTACAGAAGGGCTGATCATGGTGAGATTACCCTTAATGTCGCAACGGAAATAAATATCCTGAAAAGAGTTGAAGATGTTCCTGAACATTTCCTCACTCTCTAAAAGCGCGAGCTCAGAACCTTTCTTACTGGTAATGTCTGTAGCGATACCACTTATTTCATGGATATGGCCGTTTGAATCGTAAATAGGATTGATGAAGACCTCTTTCCAGATATCCTTATCCTGTTCATCGCGCAGCAGTACCTCAAAGTGCATGGATTTGCCCGTGAAGACCTGCTGGTACTTTTCATACCAGAATTTATTGTCTTCGCGCAACCGGTTATCATTGGCAAAAGGACTACCCTCGCGGGTACGGTCCTTTACTTTTACACTAAAGTATTTTCGTATGGCATCTTCCTGCTGGTTATTGAAGACAGACAGTTCGTAATTGCGGTTGATGGTCCAGATGAGGTGCGTACTGCTTCGGAAAATAGCCTGCAAACGCGCCGTCTGGCGGTTGATCTCCTCCTCATTTTGCTTCTGGCGAATGGCTAATGCAACCTGCCCGGAAATGAAATCCAGCAGCTCCAGGTCTTTTTCATCATAGGTATTGCGATTATGGTAACTCTGCAGCGCAATAAGACCGCAAACATTCTGGTCCAGCTCAAAGGGTACTCCTAACCAGGCTTCTGGTATGTTGCCGGTAATATCAATGGTGCCTTCGGTTACAAAGCGCAGGATATCTTCTTTAAATAAGTGCTGTGGTTTATTCTCCTGAATGGCCAGTTCCGTTAGGCCACGGCTATGCCTGCGCACTGCATTATTAACCGGGTAATGAAAATGTTCGTCTACAAAATAGGGGAAGCGGATCAGCTGTCGGTCCCTTTCATACAAGGCAATATAAAAGTTATCGGCTTCTATAATCTTACCCAGCTCCTGGTGAATGTTGGCATATAGCTGGTCCAGACTGCGGCTGTGGAGCACCAGGCCACTGATGCTATAATAGAGGCTTTTGGCTTTATCTGTTTTTACCCTGCTGGAAATATCATAAAAGAACGCCTGGTACTCCAGGGTCTTACCTTTTTCAATTACAGGATTAATGCTTCCCGCTACATGCAGGCTGTTCTTTTTTTTATCGATGAGTACGGTATTAACAGGTGCTTCGCCTGTGGCATTGGCCTGTTTCACTAAATCCTGAAAAGCGGAAAAGTATTCCGGGTGCAGCAGGTCTTTGAGCTTAAGAAAGCTTTGGTCGGAGCGGGAATAGCCAAGTTTGCGCCCCCAGGCGCTATTGGTTTTTAAAATACGCCCGTCTGCGGCAAAGGTAAGGATCAGCAAACTGGAATGATCGAATAGAGAAGACAGCCTTTTTTGCTGTTCCTCAACCTCCTGCAGCTGTTGTATTAATTCTTCTTTGCTATAATCTGAGTAGCCTTCCATGCAGTGCAATTATCAGCACATTTTAATAAATATACGCAAACTTGAAGCTAATTTAACGGGCAAAGTATGGTTTTATTAGCTTTTGTATCTTGTTGAAACCACAGCAAAACTATCTGATTATTATAGGAGGGCCAACGGCCGTTGGTAAAACTGCCTTTAGTATTGCACTGGCCAAAGCCCTGCAGACAGAAATTATTTCTGCTGACAGCAGACAGGTATACCGGCAGCTGAATATAGGCACAGCCAAACCGACACCGGCAGAACTGGCTGCCGTGACTCATCATTTTATAGATATCCTTGATCCTGACACTGAATATAGCGCCGGTCAGTTTGAGCGCGAGGCGTTGGCACTGACAGATACCCTCTTCAGAAAACATAATGCGCTTATCGTAGTAGGTGGTTCGGGACTTTATGTGCAGGCACTTGAACGGGGTATGGATCAGATGCCTGAGGTGCCGGCTACGATTCGTGAAACCCTAAATAAAACATGGCAGGAGCGGGGACTTACTGCATTACAGAACGAATTACAGGAAGTTGATCCTGCTTATTGGCAGGAGGTTGACCAGCAAAACCCTGTACGATTGATCCGAGCCCTGGAGTTATACAGAGCTACGGGTAAACCTTATTCACTTTTTCGCAGGCAGCAGTATCCGGAAAGGCCTTTCAAAACCATTAAAATTGGTCTGGAACGACCACGGGAAGAATTATACGCCCGTATTGACCAGCGAATGGATACGATGATTTCAGAAGGCCTGTTCGAAGAGGCTGCAAGATTATATATGTACAGGCAATTGAATGCACTTCAAACGGTTGGCTATAAGGAAATTTTTGCTTACCTGGATGGGCTCTATGATAAAGATGAAGCCATACGATTGCTTAAAAGGAATTCCAGGCACTATGCTAAAAGACAGCTGACGTGGTTTAAAAAAGATCCTGAATTTCACTGGTACCATCCCGATCATTTCAG
>JASLAE010000238.1 GCA_030147305.1 Cesiribacter sp. | reverse complement strand
ATTAATTGCCTGGACTATTAGCCCATCTTACTATCGTTACGGCAAGTTATTTTGTTTACGAAAATTTATATAAGCTTAAACGATCCGGTTATCCAGTATGCTAAGAAAAAGTGTGGCTGAAAATGTATCTCATACATATTACCATAGGAGAATTAATGCTCTTACCAAACTGGATAGTATAGTGAGGCATAGTTGATGTTATGTGATTTGTTAAATATACTAGATTACCCATTCCTCTGTAAGCCTTTTCGTTCACCGCGAATGGCTATTTCTTAAACATAGTTAACGCATTTTGATGCCTATAGATGGGTAGGATTAGTCGAGTGGTATTGTCCTTTAAATAATAATATTTCTATATTCTCAGTTTATTTCTTTCCAACCTTTTTAAGAGACAGCGTGTCGTTTCTCTGAGAAAATAATTTTTTTTAGATGTAAAACACATTGATAGCGTGTAGGTTGTAGTGAAGATCAAACCTGGAATTTTTCTTGTTCATTGGAAATTTTTTAACCAAACAAAAAAAGGATGAAGAGGATTTTACTGATGATTTGCGTGCTCACTGGGCTGACATTGTCGGCATGGGCGCAACGGGCAGTAACCGGTAAAGTGACAGACGCTGCTGATGGCGAAGGTCTACCCGGTGTTGCTGTACGAATTGACAACACCTCCACAGGTACTGTTACCGATATGGATGGTAACTATCGCATTGAAGTGCCTGGCGAAGATGCAGTACTGGTTTTTTCTTTTATTGGCTATACCGATCAGCGTGAAACTGTCGGTGCACGTTCGGTGATTGACGTTCGTCTGACAGAAGATGTTGAGCAGCTTCAGGAGGTTGTGGTAACAGCTTTAGGCATTGAAAGAAACAGGAATGAACTGGCCTATTCTGCACAGGCAGTGAGTAGTGAACAAATCACCCGCACCAGAAGCAGTGATTTTGTAAATACACTTTCTGGTAAAGTAGCTGGTTTGGATATCCGGACCAACAATACCATGGGTGGATCAACCAACGTGGTTATTCGGGGTTATTCATCTATTACCGGTAACAACCAAGCCCTGTTTGTAATAGATGGTGTGCCTGTAAGTAACGCCAATACCAACACGGTTGCTCAACAGGCTGGTCAGGCTGGCGTTGACTTTGGTAACGCTGCAGCGGATTTGAACCCTGATAACATTGAATCTGTAAACGTACTGAAAGGTGCGGCTGCAACAGCACTTTATGGTTCTCGTGCAGCCAATGGTGTGATTATGATTACTACCAAGAAGGGTAGAAAAGATAGTTTTGATGTAACTATTAACAGTGGTGTTACCTGGGGTTCTATTGACAAGAGCACTTATGTAAGATACCAGAAGGAGTATGGTGGTGGTTATATTCCCGCTTTCCAGGAAAGAGACCTGGGCAGCGGATTAGGCCAATCTGTATATTTTACCCATGATGCTTCTTATGGTCCTGTTTTCGATCCAAGCCTGATGGTATACCAGTGGGATGCTGTTGATCCCAGCTCACCTAATTATGGAAAGATGAGACCATGGGTAGCAGCTGAAAATGATCCTACTACCTTTTTTGAAACTGCGGTAAATTCTAACCAGAATATTATGATTACCGGTGGTGGAGAGCAGGCTACTTTTAAATTAGGCTACACACGCAACGATGAAAAAGGTGTTCTACCTAACAGCTCCATCGATAAGAACCTGCTAAACTTTGCTGCTTCTTACGATCTTTCTAAAAAGTTAACCATCAGTGCTTCTGCCAACTATGCACGGACAGACGGTATAGGCCGGTATGGTACAGGCTATTTTGGAGGTAATCCTAATCAGCAATTCCGTCAGTGGTGGCAAACCAACGTAGACATTAAGGAACAGGAAGACGCTTACTGGAGAAATCAGCAAAACATTACCTGGAACTGGAATAGCTCCTTAACCGGACCAATCTACTCAGACAATCCTTACTGGACACGCTACGAAAACTATAATACCGATAGCCGGGATAATATCTATGGTTATGCCAGTGCAAATTATAAAATTGCTGATTGGATAGGTGTTATGGGTAGAGTAACCTTAAACACTACGCAGGATTTTCAGGAACAGCGTATTGCCGTGGGAAGTTCTGACATATCTGAATATGAAAGATATAACAGAGAATTTACTGAAGCTAACTATGATCTCTTTGTTAACTTCAACAAGAATTTTTCTGAAGACTTCAGTTTCACAGGTCTGTTAGGTAGTAACCTGCGCAGGTCTCATGTTAATGATATAAGGGCTCAGACCAATGGTGGACTTATTGTGCCTGGGCTCTACTCGCTTTCAAACACGCAAAACCCAATTCAGACGCCTATAGAATACGCTGATCGTATTGGGGTAGATGGTATTTTTGCCAACGCCAATGTTGGCTTCAAGGAAACTGTGTTTATTGAGCTTTCTGCTCGTCAGGATAAGTCTACTACACTTCCCGAAGGTAATAATAGCTATTTCTACCATTCAGAAGCTGCTAACTTTGTTTTCTCTTATTTATTGGATCAGCCGTGGCTGTCCCTTGGTAAAATTAGGGTGAACTATGCGGAAGTAGGTAATGACGCGCCTGCCCTTAGTGTAAACAACGTATATAATCAACCAAGTGGATTCGGTTCTTCACCGCTGTTCTCACTGCCACACATTAGAAATAATCCAAATCTTGAGCCAGAGAGGACAAAAAGTATGGAAGCCGGTTTGGAGTTAGATTTGTTTAAAGGCGTATTTGGTTTTGACTTTACCGTCTACCAGTCAAATACAATCAATCAGATCATTCCTGTGTCTACCACTACAGCTACCGGTTATAGCCAACAATTTGTAAATGCTGGTGAAGTTCAAAATAGGGGCATAGAGGTGGCTGCATTTGTGGTGCCTATACAAACCAACGATTTCACCTGGACTATGAATGTCAACTTCTCCCGAAACAGAAATAAAGTAATTAGTCTGTATGGAGATGTGAAGAATATTCCAATTGCCTCATATCAGGGTGGTGTATCTATCAACGCTGCCGTTGGACAGCCTTATGGCGTTATCCGGGGAACTGACTATGTGTATACCAATGGCCAGCCAACTGTAAATGAGCTGGGTTACTACATGACTTCTTCCAGCTCTGCTGAGATCATTGGTGATCCGAACCCAGATTGGATGGGCGGTGTTAACAATACACTGAATTTCAAAGGTTTTTCGCTGGGCTTCCTGATTGATGTTCGCAAGGGCGGCGATGTATGGTCGCTGGATCAGTGGTATGGCGAGGCAACAGGTCTGTATGAACATACTGCAGGCTTGAATGCAAAAGGCAATCCTTCTCGTTTGCCTGTAGCCGAGGGTGGTGGAGTTCTGCTGCCAGGTGTTCGGGAAGATGGATCACCTAATAATATATATGCAGAGAACCAGAATGGAGATGGTCTTACTCCCTATGGTTATGCCGCCAACCTTTATGGAGGAGCTCCCCGCGCCATGTATGTTTTCGATGGAAGCTTTGTGAAATTAAGAGAGGTAGCACTGTCCTATTCTTTACCTAAATCAATATTTGGAAACCTTGGGGTAATAAAAGGTATCGACTTACAGTTAATTGGTCGTAACCTGTGGATCATCCACAAAAATATGGAATACAGTGATCCGGAGGAAGGTCTTACTGCTGGTAACGCTGGCAGAGGCTATCAAAGTGGAGCATACCCAGCTGTAAGAACCTATGGTTTCAATGTTAGATTAAATTTCTAAAGTAACACAATGAAAAAGATCTTAATACTATTGCTACCGGTGGTGCTGATGGCATCATGCGTTAATGATTTGGATGATTATAATATCGACCAGAAGCAGGCAACAGAAGCGCCCCCATATACATTGTTTACCAACGCTACTAAAAACCTGACCGATATAATTACAACCCCTAATGTTAATTTCAATAACATTAAACTTTATGTGCAGCACTGGACTACTACCCAGTATCTGGATGAGCCACGCTATAACATGACCTCCCGGCTTATACCTCAAAACTTCTGGCAGACTCTGTACCGGGATGTGTTGGCCGACCTGAATGAGGCTAAACGACTGGTAACAGAAGACGAGCTGATGGATGAAACTGAGAAGAATAACCAATTGGCCCAGATTGAAATCATGGAAGTCTATGCCTGGTCTGTGCTGGTTACTTCATTTGGTGATGTGCCTTATTCCGAAGCGCTCGATCCTGATAATCCGGAGCCGGTTTATGACGACGACCAGGAAATATTTTACGACCTGCTGGATCGGCTAGACATGGCCCTGGGGATGATTGATCCTACAGCTACTGGTTTTAGTAATGGAGATGTGTTGTACTCTAGCGATATGGTGCAGTGGGCAAAATTTGGCAACTCTCTGAAATTGCGGTTAGGGATGGTGCTGGCAGATGTAGATCCTACCAGAGCAGCAGAAATTGTATCTCAGGCTGCACCCAATGTTATGCAAAGCAATGCTGATAACGCTGCCTTCCCATACCTGAGCGCTCAGCCAAACAATAATCCTGTTGCCGGTAATGTAAACCCAGACTTTACAACCCGGGAGGACTTTGTGCCGGCAAATACTTTGGTGGATATATTAGAAGAGCTGAATGATCCTAGGAGGTTTGTATGGTTTACACCTGTAGACGATGCAGGAACAGACTTTGAAGGCGGTATTTATGGCTTTGGCAATGACTATACCCAGGTTTCTCACTTTAGTGACAGGGTAATTGACCCAACTGCAGAAGCTTTGCTTATGGATTATTCTGAAGTTGAGTTTCTGTTAGCCGAAGCTGCTGCAAGAGGCTTTATAGCTGATGATCCCGCTTTACATTATCAAAATGGCATCAAGGCATCTCTCGAATACTGGGATGTACCGGAAGCAAGCATAGACGATTATCTGGAAAGTCCTGAAGTTGCTTATGAAACGGCTCCTGGTAATGATTTCAGGGAGAAGATAGGCCGCCAGCTGTGGTTAGCGATGTTTAACAGAGGGTACGAAGCCTGGCTGCACTGGAGAAGACTGGACGCACCAAACTTACTGCCACCAAG
>JASLAE010000013.1 GCA_030147305.1 Cesiribacter sp. | reverse complement strand
CAAAGACACACAGTCGAAACTAACACCAGCCAAGGCTAAAAGAATATTACTGGATGGTAATCAGCGCTTTGTCAGCAACCTGAAAGTTAACAGAAACCTCTTGCAGCAGGTAAATGACACGGCTGAAGGCCAGTTCCCATTCGCCGTAATTTTAAGCTGTATCGACTCAAGAACCTCCGCAGAGCTTATTTTCGACCAGGGGCTGGGCGATATCTTCAGTGTAAGAATTGCCGGCAACATCCTGAATGATGATATCCTTGGCAGCATGGAATTTGCGTGTAAAGTAGCGGGGTCCAAGCTGATAGTAGTGTTGGGTCACACCAATTGCGGGGCAATCAAAGGTGCCTGCGATCATGTGGAGCTGGGGCATTTGAGCGGCCTGCTCAAGAAAATAACACCCACCGTGGACTCTATACAATATGTAGGTGAAAGGAATGCTCAGAACAGGGAGTTTGTTGAACTAGTAGCAGAGGAAAACGTAAAACGCATGACACGGGAAATCCGTGAAAAGAGCCCAATATTAAGAGGGTTGCTGGATGAAGGCCAGATTGGATTAGTTGGGGGCATGTATAACGTAGAAACTGGAGTTGTAGAGTTTTACGAAGACACGAATATAACAAGCAAGGTGGTACATGAAGAGTTTGTTAGCTAGTATCAATATTAAGATTGATGATCGCATATTTCTGAAGGACCCCGAGACTTCTGACATCGGCAAAAACATCATCAGGTATGGTATTTTGCTGATCGACGAGCTGGGCCTGGAGGCTTTCACTTTCAGGAAGCTTGCTGAGCGGATAGGATCGACCGAAGCAACCATTTATCGCTATTTCGAGAGCAAACATAAGCTGCTGATCTACCTGATCTCCTGGTACTGGAGCTGGCAGGAATACCGTCTTTTATTTGCGATCAATAATATTTCGTCGCCGGAAAAAAGGTTAAAAATTGCCATTGGTTTTGTCTCCGGAGTTGTGAACAACGATATGGATTTTGCCCACATTGATGAAAAAATTCTGGAGCGAATTGTTATTGCAGAGTCGGCAAAGGTTTACCTGACCAAAGAGGTTGATGCAGATAATAAGGAAGGCTTTTTTCTAAGCTACAAACGCTTTTGCAGGCGTATCTCCGATATCATTGAAGAGATCAACCCGGATTATCCTTATCCGGCTTCACTGGTCTCTACCATTGCGGAAAGTGCCCATTATCAGAAGTTCTTTGCCCAGCACCTGCCTTCCCTCAGCAACATCAATGCCCATGACGAAAGTCATCTGGCAGACTTTTTAACCGATCTGGTTTTCAAAACTATTACAAAAGAATAGGTATTTGATACCACCTAAAAATCAGAAAGCGCAGCTGGGGTTGCGCTTTCTGCTTTTTACTGTGTATGGATCTTATAGCTGCTTTTATCCTGCTCATTAAGACGAAAGATACTGGATAATTGCATCTCTTAAACGAGTAAAGGTATGGGTGAGCAATTCCTCATTTTCTTCGAGCAGTGTAACCCGAAAGCCTTTTAACTCGGAGCAAAACGATGAGATGGGTACTACACAAATACCGGTTGCCGCCAGCAGGTAATACACAAATCGTTTATCCAGGTCCACTCCCGGAGCGTCTACCCAGCTTTCTACCATTTCTCTAAGCGCAGCATCTTTGATGGCCAAGTGCTGCTCGTTATTCAACACGCCTTCACGAAAAATAATGGTGTTGTAAAAGGCGCCATAGGTTTCGTTGAAAGTAAGCTGTGGCACGGTGCCCAGGATGTCGGAGATAATCTTGCTGCGTTTACCAATGCGCAGGTTTTGTTCCTGCCGGTAGCTGGCGTATCGGGCATCACCCATGATAAGGGGAATAGCCAGTTGTGGCAGCGTAGTGGAGCATACTTCTATCATTTTAGCATTGTCCAGCACCGCGCAAAATTTATTGAACTCAGCATCCTGCTCGCGATTGTAGTATTCCATCCAGCCGCAGCGTGATCCCGGCCAGGGCAGTTCTTTCGAGATGCCCTTCATGGCAATGCCGGGCACATCGCCGATTATTTCGGCCAATGGATAAGCCTTAGCACCGTTGTAAGTAATGTTCAGGTAGATTTCATCACTGATCAGCATTAGCTTAAATTCCCGGGCAATTTCTACAATCCGCTTCAGGGTTTCCAAAGGATATACCATGCCTGTAGGATTGTCTGGATTGATGATAAGGATGCCAATGATGTTTGGGTTGTACTTTACTTTGTTGTAAAGATCATCCAGATCGGGGTACCAGTGGTTGTCCGGATTCAGCTTATAAGTAATGGGCTCCTGCCCGGCATGGGCAGCTTCTGCAGAAGAGTGGGTAGAGTACGCAGGCGAGGGGCCAATTACCCGCAGGCCCGGATTAATGTACTGGTATACTTTGCCGATGGCATCGCCCAGGCCGTTAAAGAACAAGATATCGTCTGCAGAGATTTGCGCCCCGCCCCGTTGGTTATTGAGTTTAGCCAGGAATTTTCTAGTTTCCAGCACCCCTTTTGAGGGACAGTAGCTGTAGCTTTTATTGTCCAGGGTCAGGCCGGAGATAATCTCCTTCATCCATTGTGGTACAATGGCATTTTTCTGGATGGGATCTCCAATATTTTCCCAGTACACGGCCTGGCCGGCTTTCTGAACTAACTCAGCTTTCTTAACAATCTCCCTGATTTCGTAAGTTAATTCCTTGGCACCGGCACTTAATATCTTATGTCTCATAATGCAGTTGCGATAAGCGGCCTAAAATTAGGTCTTTTCCTATCGTAATTACAAAGGCTGAAGGTGCTAATCTTTTCAGCATGAGCCGGAAATGAATAGCTTATGCAACTATTACCTGCTTTACGAGACCTAAATTCGAGCATCTGAAAAAATATTTTCAGGATGGAGAAGAGGCAAAATTATGCCTGCCAGGCTGTTTCAAACGGTTGCATAAAATACAAATGGCGCAATAAAACATATGCATTTGAAAATAATTCAATATAAAATTTTGAATATCTAGAAATGAACGTACTTTTGTAAAACAACATGCAAAACCTACAGCAAATTATCGCCATCATTATTATTGCCGTCGTGGTCGAAACACGAGGAATAGGGATGGCTTGCTAAAAGAATAGAATTTATAACCTAAAATAGCACATCAAGCCATCTCACCTGAGATGGCTTTTTGTTTTCCCAATTGTATGAAAACAGCAGCAATCAATATAGTCTCCATAGCCAGATATTACCTGGCCGTATGCCGGGCAGATCAGCCCTATGCTCTGCGCCAGCAGTCTTTTCTGGTGCACTGTCCCGAAAAGCTCTTTAAACAGGCCCAATAACCTAAAATCTCCTGAGCATGTATTTCGATAGCAATACCCTGGCCTTTTCAGATGGTGCCTTTATAAAAGCCGAGACAGCCGGCACAAACCTGCTTGGGCAATCGCTCCACTATGGATACGCTGTTTTTGAAGGCATTCGCGCCTATAATACCCCAAAGGGTCCGCGTATTTTTAAAGCTGCAGAACATTATGAGCGGCTTCATTATTCTGCGAAAGCCATTGGCTTGCCCCTGCATTACTCCGTTGAGGAGCTGACGTCAAGATCGTACGAACTGCTGGAGCGAAACGGCCTGACCGATGCGTACATCCGTCCGCTGGTGTATGCAGGCGATCCTTTTATGGGGCTTACTGCACCGGCAAAAAGCAATCTTTACATGGCTGCCTGGGCCTGGGGAAAGTTACTGGGCACCAAATCGCTGCGGCTGATGATTTCACCCTATCAGCGGCCTAATCCAAAAGCGGTACCCATAGAGGCGAAAGTATCCGGCCATTATGTAAACTCCATCATGGCCAGCACCCATGCCCGCAGCCAGGGCTATGATGAGGCCTTACTGCTTGACATGAACGGCTATGTGGCAGAGGGACCAGGGGCCAATTTCTTTTATGAACAAGCTGGCGCACTTTATACAGCACCCACGGGCAGCATCCTAAAAGGCATTACCCGGGCAACTATCATTGAACTGGCACGAGAGGCTGGCATACCTGTGTACGAACAGTTTTACAAGCCCGAAGCCTTAAGCGCGGCAAGTGCCGCTTTTATGACAGGTACAGCTGCAGAAGTGGTAGGGGTAGCGGCTGTAAACGCATGGGAGTTCCCCAGGCCTTTTGAAGAAAGCATTGGTGGATTTCTGGCTAAACAATACAAGGCATTAGTTACTGGCCAACAGGTGTCCAAAACCGAGCTGTTTCAGTCAGTTGCGGGGTAAAAGAAGTAACAGACCACAGAATTTTTACAATCAGAAATTACCAGATTCTTTTTTAGAGATTGTATTCATGGATATATAAAGAATTGATAGTGAGATAAATAGGTTCTAAAAACCCTTGTTTAGAAATAGTAGGAAGTTCTGAAAAAGGGTTTCAGGTTCCTTACTTATCACTGTAATTTTATAAATATCATACAATAGGCATAATAGCATCCCAATCAGATGCTAACTGCAGGTAGTGATTTTCTGGTTCGACAATAGATAAAGAATAAGAGCAGAAAGCACGTAGACAAAGCACCTTTTGGGCTCCATTATAACAAGCATGTTACAGAAGAAATATAGCCGAATTTATACCCAGGACGATAGCCTTCCAGCCTCACAGGCCATGCTAATAGGCTCTGGTTTATCCGAGGAAGACTTACGCAAACCTTTTGTAGGGATTTGCTCTACCGGTTTCGAGGGCAATACCTGCAATATGCACCTGGACGACCTGGCCGATCAGGTGAAACTGGGACTTGGTGGGCTGGGGCTGGTAGGCCTGCGCTTTAATACCATTGGGGTAAGTGATGGCATTACCAATGGCACCCCGGGCATGCGTTATTCCCTGGTCTCGCGTGAACTTATTGCAGATTCTATTGAAGCCATGGCCGGTGCCCATAATTACGATGCCCTGGCTTGTGTGGTAGGCTGCGACAAGAATATGCCGGGTTCTCTCATAGCCATGGCACGGCTGAACCGACCATCCATGATGGTCTATGGCGGAACCATCAAAGGTGGTAACTGGAAAGGCAATAAATTAAACATTGTTTCCTGCTTCGAAGCCTATGGCAAAAAGCTGAAAGGGGAGATCTCAGAAGAAGACTATAGGGGCATCATCAAGAATGCATGCCCGGGTCCGGGTGCCTGTGGGGGTATGTATACGGCCAATACCATGGCCTCTGCTGCGGAAGCACTGGGTATGTCTGTACCTTATTCTTCCTCCACACAGGCCATTAGCCAGCAGAAAAAAGAGGAATGCTTTGCGGCTGGCAATTACCTGCAGCGCCTGCTGGAGCTGGACCTAAAACCCCGTGATATTTTGCTGCGCGAAGCATTCGAAAATGCCATGGTGCTGATCACTGTTTTGGGCGGCTCTACCAATGCTGTCATTCACCTGATTGCCATTGCCAGTGCTGCAGGCGTGAAACTTACACTCGAGGATTTTCAGGCGGTGAGCCGCAAAACACCTGTCCTTGGCGATCTGAAGCCAAGTGGTAAATACCTGATGGACGACCTCTGTAATCTGGGGGGTGTCCCGGCGGTGATGAAAACACTCCTGGCAGAAGGCCTTATCTATGGCGACCTGCCTACTGTAACCGGCAAGACTATTGCCGAAAATCTGGCCAATGTAAAGCCGCTTGGTGACGAGCAGGATCTGCTTCGTCCGCTGTCTGCTCCCTTGAAAGCCGATGGACACATCCAGATCCTCTATGGCAACCTGGCCCCCAAAGGTTCCGTGGCCAAAATTTCAGGGAATGAAGGGCAGAAGTTTGAAGGCCCTGCAGTGGTGTTCGATTCCGAAGAAATGGTAAACGTAGGGCTTGCCCAGGGTCTGGTAAAGCCCGGCAATGTAGTAATCATTCGGTATGTTGGGCCCCGGGGCGGACCGGGTATGCCGGAAATGCTGAAGCCAACCTCTGCCATTATGGGTGCGGGTTTGGGTGATAAGGTAGCGCTCATTACCGATGGACGCTTTTCCGGAGGAACACATGGGTTCGTGATTGGCCATGTATGTCCGGAAGCATATGATGGTGGGCCACTTGCCCTGGTTGAGGATGGGGACTGGATCACCCTTGACATTGCCCAAAACTCCATTCATCTCCATGTAGACGATGCACTGCTGCAGGCCAGAAAGGATCGTTGGAGACAGCCTCCCATTAACGCCCAGCGAGGTGTTCTACTTAAATATGCCAAAACGGTAAGTGATGCCAGTAGTGGTTGTATAACAGATTTAGATGAAACAAGTAGTAAATAATATCGCCTCCCCGGCCACCCCTCAGAAGGACTTGATAACCCTTAGTGGAGCAGAAGCCCTTATCCTTTCCCTACTGGAAGAAGGGGTAGAACATATTTTTGGGTATCCGGGTGGTGCCATCATGCCTGTGTATGATGCATTGTATGATTATACAGCGCAGGTAGAGCATATTCTGGTACGCCATGAGCAGGGCGGTATTCATGCTGCCCAGGGTTATGCCCGTGCGTCGGGCAAGGTAGGCATTGTGTTTGCCACCAGTGGACCGGGGGCTACAAATTTAGTGACTGGTCTGGCCGATGCCATGATAGACAGCACGCCACTGGTATGCATTACCGGCCAGGTGTACGCCCACCTGTTGGGTACCGATGCCTTTCAGGAAGCAGATGTGGTGAGCATTACGGCGCCGGTTACCAAATGGAACTACCAGATAACCAATGCAGACGAGATACCGGAAGTGCTGGCCAAGGCCTTTTATATTGCAAAAAGCGGACGTCCGGGTCCTGTACTGGTAGATATTACCAAAAATGCACAGCTGCAGAAGTTTGCCTTCAAAGGGTATACACCCTGCGATCACATCCGTAGTTACAGGCCTAAACCCATCGTTCGTAATGAATATATCGAACAGGCGGCTGCGCTGATCAATGCGGCAGAGAAACCTTTTGTGCTCTGGGGCCAGGGTGTTATCCTGGGCAATGCCGAGCAGGAGTTTAAAGCATTTATCGAAAAAAGCGGTATACCTGCTGCCTGGACCATCATGGGTGCCGGTGCCCTGCCAAGTGACCATGTACAAAATGTTGGCATGCTGGGCATGCATGGCAACTATGGTCCCAATGTGCTCACCAATGAATGCGATGTGCTGATTGCCATCGGCATGCGCTTCGACGACCGGGTTACCGGCCGCCTGGATAAATATGCCAGGCAGGCTAAAGTTATTCATCTGGACATAGATCCATCGGAGATTGATAAAAATGTAAAGACCACAGTCCCGGTTTGGGGAGACTGCAAGGAAACACTGCCCCTGCTCACAAAGCTGGTTGCAGCGAAAAGCCATGCGGCCTGGCTACAGCAGTTTAAAGATTATGAGCAGCAGGAGATCGATGTCGTGATCCGTGAGGAGTTGTTTCCAACCAGTAATGGCATCACCATGGGAGAGGTTGTTCAGCAGCTCAATGAAATTACTGGTGGCGAGGCCATCATTGTTACAGATGTTGGACAACACCAGATGGTTGCCTGCCGCTATGCAAAGCTTAACCATACCCGCAGTAACATTACCAGTGGCGGCCTGGGCACCATGGGGTTTGCCTTACCTGCCGCTATAGGTGCCAAGGTAGGAGCACCAAACAGAACCGTTGTGGCTGTTATAGGCGATGGGGGCTTTCAGATGACCCTGCAGGAGCTGGGCACGATCATGCAAAGCAATATCGGAGTAAAAATCCTGATCCTGAATAACGAGTTTCTGGGGATGGTGCGGCAGTGGCAGGAGCTTTTCCATGATCGCCGCTATTCCTTTGTAAACATCGCAAGCCCAGATTATGTACAGGTGGCCAAAGGCTATGGCATCAGCGGGATAAAAGTAGCTGAACGGGATCACTTAAGAGCTGCGCTGGAGCAGATGCTGTCTCACGAAGGCTCCTTTCTGCTGGAGGTCATGGTTACCAAAGAAAACAATGTGTTTCCGATGGTACCACAAGGCTGCAGTGTAAGTGAGATTCGCTTGAAATAGCGCAAGGGTAGGAAGAAAATAGAAATAACAATGAACAACCTAAATCATATCGAGCGGCAGGAGTATAACATCACAGTGTATACCGAGAACCACATTGGTTTGCTCCACCGTATTGCCACCATCTTTTCGCGCCGAAAGATCAACATTGAAAGCCTGAACACGTCGCCTTCAGAGATCGAAGGTATTCATCGCTTCAATATCGTGATCCATGAAACTGAGGAAGTAGTACGGAAGATCTGCGGACAGATCGAGAAGCAGGTAGAGGTGCTTAAGGCCTATTACAACACCAATGATGATGTGATCTGGCAGGAAATGGCGCTTTACAAAGTGCCTACCGACATCATTCAGGAAAAAGCACTGGTAGAACGCCTGTTGCGAGAGAATGGCGCCCGTGTGGTCGTGATCCGCAAAGATTACACAGTTTTCGAAACTACAGGCCACCGCGAAGAGACCGACAACCTGATTAAAGTGTTGCAGCCCTTTGGATTGATCGAATTTGTGCGCAGCGCCCGCATTGCCATCATCAAAGCCAGTGACGGCTTTAACCGTAAGCTTCGGGAATTTGAAAGAAGAGAGCCCGGCCAGGAGGTAGTAGAAAACGAATACCTCAACAGCAGAGAAAAAGTGTTTACGATGTAAATGAGCAGCCAGAAGTTAGAGCGTAAAAGCGAGAAAGGTGCTGGGCTAATTAAAATTTACTTCAAAATTCAGGCTTTCACAATCCAGAAACACCAGGGGTAAAATCAGCAACAGGGTACTAAACGAAAAGTCTAACTTTTAAGCGGTTTACCGCCGCGGTTTTTTAAAGAACGATATATCAACCTAATAAGTAACATACAACAATGGCAACAATCAATTTTGGTGGTGTGGAAGAAACCGTCATCACCCGTGAAGAATTCCCGCTGAGCAAGGCACAGGAAGTACTGAAAAACGAAGTAATTGCTGTGATCGGCTATGGTGTACAGGGTCCGGGCCAGGCGCTGAACATGCGCGACAATGGCTTTAATGTAATTGTTGGACAGCGGAAAGATTCACCCTCCTGGGAAAGAGCAATCAAAGATGGGTTTGTAGAGGGTAAAACCCTTTTCTCTATTGAGGAGGCTGTTGAGCGGGGTACCATCATTGCCAACCTATTGTCAGATGCCGGCCAGATTGCCGTATGGCCAACGATTCGGGAGAAGCTGAAGCCAGGAAAGACCCTGTACTTTTCGCATGGTTTTGGCATCACCTTCAAGGAGCAAACCAATATTGTGCCACCAAAAGATGTAGACGTGATTTTGGTTGCGCCTAAGGGAAGCGGCACCTCCCTGCGCAGGCTTTTTCAGGCAGGTGGCGGCCTTAACTCTTCCTTTGCTGTATTTCAGGACGCAACAGGCAAAGCATGGGAAAAAGCCATTGCCATGGGTATTGGAGTTGGTTCTGGTTACTTGTTCGAAACAGACTTTAAAAAAGAAGTATACAGTGACCTTACCGGCGAACGTGGTGTGCTGATGGGTGCCCTGGCGGGGATCATTGAGGCCCAGTATCAGGTATTGCGCCAGCGTGGCCATTCTCCCTCTGAGGCTTTTAACGAAACCGTAGAAGAGCTTACGCAAAGCCTGGTGCCACTGGTAGGAGAGAATGGTATGGACTGGATGTATGCCAACTGCTCGGTTACTGCCCAGCGTGGTGCCTTAGACTGGAAAGGCAGGTTCAAAGAAGCAACCCTGCCGGTTTTAAATGAATTGTATGACAGCGTAGCCTCTGG
>JASLAE010000503.1 GCA_030147305.1 Cesiribacter sp. | reverse complement strand
AGACAGGTGTGGGTGTGCTTTGGCATTATAGGTATAGAAGTCTATATCCTCATAAACCTCAGGCGTTTCATAAATCTTCTTCATAGGCTGAAAGGGCCCTTGTGGAGTCCGCCCAACCTGGATGGCTACTGTAGGCGAATTGGTATCCAGTTGATAAGCTGCAATAACACGACCATCTTCCATAAAGCTCACACTCATCTCATTAGACACACGGCTTGTGAGCGCAGCGGCTGCATGAATATCAGCATTCCAGTTGCTCCCATCCCAATAACGCCACTGGCTGAAATCTTCAAATACCTTGTCAGGCACACGTGCCACTAACAATTCTTTGTCGGGGCCTCGTACACCATACACATAAACATAACCATCTGGTTTGGGTGCGCCCGCGCCTACGGTGTTGGCCATAACGCTCACGCCAAAAACCACCTTGCCCCGTCCCTTGCTGTCTTTCATGAACAGGGGCGTATCCAGCTGCCGCTGATCTGTGAAAGGAGGCCGGCTTCCTTTGGGTAGTGCAATCAGGGAGACACCCACATCATCAAATGGATATACCCCACCGGGCACATTAATAATTCTGTAGGCAAAAATGTAAATGGTACTGTCAAGCGCATGGTTAAAAAATCCATCTCCCAGCCAGTAATAATCACCCTCCTTTGCACTGGGGATAGTAGGCTCAAACATGGAAACAGCCGCTCCCTGCTCCCCTTTGCGCCAGCTAAATTTAATTTTTGAGGGATCCGGCTCGCTTCCCTGCATGTACCCAACCGAATTATGCACCATTTCCCAGCCAGTGCGTAAAGAGTCCGCTTCTATTTCGCCAATGATGGTATCGCTGAACCAAAACAAAGTTTCAGTTTCGCCAGCTTTTCCCGGTGCTTCCACTCCATTTAGGGCAACTGCATAAATACCATCGGCGCCCAGCCAGCCGCTTTTGTGTCGTAGCATTTCCTCCCATTGCGAAACAGCCGTCGCCCTAACCTGCTGCTGTTGCTGATCTTGCGCTGTTGTGGCCATTACCTGTGCTGCTGCAGTACTGTTTTCTTCGCTGGAATTACAGCTGTTGAGGACCAAAAGCGCTAACAGGCTTAAGGCAAGTGGCGACCAAAGTTGATGGTGCTTGTTCATGTTTGGTACAGATTAAGCGTTTGAAGATGGTGGAAGCCTGTTACTTGTTCCACTGGTCTGTTCTAAAAGGCATGGCGGGCAGTCCTTCTTTATTGCTAAAGTTGGTAATGGGGTAATTGGTGTAGGCATAGCGGACTGCCACCGGCTTTTTCACTTGAGGAGACTGCAACCAAACTTCGTCTTTGACAATGCGGGCCGCTGCAGGATAAAATTTACCATCTTTTCCGGCCAGGTAAAAATGCTTCGGTGCCTGCTGATCGTTCGTAATTAAACCAGCGCCTATACTTTGGGGATCAAAGGATACTTTAACGGTTTCTCCTTTAACGCTAAACTTACTGAAGCGGGGCCCCAGGTAAGCTACATCTTTATGGCCGTACGTATGATGGAGGGCTAATCGGGAGAGCCGAATGCCAACATCTTTTTTATTACGAGGGTGAATATTGTCTACTTCACCAATATCCATGGTTACGGCCATCCCTGTGTTGTTCACCTCCTGCAGCACAGCTTCCTGCGCTTCGCGTAAGCTGGCGTAGTAGGTAGCAGTAGAATCATTCTCCTCCCAATTGTAAGGTGTCATTTGCACATAGTAGAAGGGGAGATCGCCCTGATTAAAATCCTTTCGCCAGCCTTCTATCATTGCAGCGCTTAAGCGGGTGTATTTACTCCCATCCAGTTTATTGGCCTCTCCCTGGTACCAGAGAAAGCCCTGAACGGATAAATGCCTAAGCGGATAGATCATGGCATTGTATAGTAAGGCTGGACGGGCAAGCACTTCAAAAAGCTTTTCCAGGGTCTTAATGGAGTCCAGGCTTTCTTTTGCCTGCGGACTATTGTCAAAGGGGTCCAGGTACTGGGCTTTCAGCACGGGGTCGGCCGCCAGGGCTTCTCTGCTGGTCCAGGCCTGGGCGGCAGAACCGCCAAAGGACGATACGACCAGGCCAACTGGTACCTGCAGCTTGTTTAGCAATTCTACGCCAAAATAATAGGCTACACCACTTAACTCACCCGCTGTCTCCGGGGAAACTACAAGCCAACTACCTTTTACCTCTTCTATAGGGGTTTTGGTAAACTTATTCTCGATGTTGATAAAGCGGATTGCAGGATGTATGGCTGCAGCAATTTCTTGTTCATAGTCTTCTACTCCTTCCAGCCAGGGAAGATTTGCCTTCATTTCCATGTCCATGTTTGATTGTCCACTGCACAGCCACACTTCTCCAATTAAAATATCGGTGAGCACCAGCGTATCGGCAGCATGCATGATGCTTAGGCGATGGCTTTTATAATCACCTGGCGTAGCTGCTGGCACAGAAATTTCGCCTATCCATTCTCCCTGTGCATTGGCCTGAGCGATAACTGTTTCTTTCTGCCAGTCGGCCTGTATGCGGATGTTAGCCCCAGCCGGAGCTGTTCCCCATAGCCTGAAGGGTTTGGCCTGCTGAATGACCATGTGGCTCTGCAATATATTGGCTACGGAAAAAGCGATGGACGCTGGCAGATGGCTGGTAGTGGCATTTCGCTGGCCGCTGACTTTAGAAAGGCCAAGGGTGGGTACATGCAGCTGAAGCAGTACCAGCAGGATCAGAAAAAATATGCTCAAATGTTTCATACTGCAGTATTGAAGTAAGACCCCTTTACACTGGAGAGCCGCAGCCCACGACCATCAATTTCATTTTTCAACCCCTATTTCTGTAGTTTTACTCTGATAAAGCGGGGGCGGTAGAGGTTAGGATGCTCCTTGATATCATTGAAAAAATCAAAGGAATTGATGTTGTAGCTTATGAGCAGCTCACCCGGTTTTGAAAGATTAGAATGTACTTTGGCATTGTAGCTGATAAAGTCCTTATCCATTTCCACATCTTCCGAAGCATCCCAAAGCGGTATAATTGGACCAAAAGGACCTTGCGGTGATAAGCCCAGGCGCAACCCTACTGAACGGCCTATGCCATCAGTCTGAAAAACCATCGCATAACGGCCATCTGGCAGTAACGTTACACTCATTTCATTTGAGGCCCGGTTGGCAATTGCGGCTGCCTTATTCATCTCTGGCTGCCAGCTGCTGCCATCCCAGAAGCGCCACTGGCTAAAATCTTCTATGTTTTGGGGTTCAACCCTGGCCACCATTACTTCTTTTGCCTTGCCCCGAATGCCATACACATATAAATAGCCGTCTGGATCGGGCGCTCCTGCTTCGTGGGTGTTCACGAAAAGTCCGGCACCAAAGGAACCTGTATTATCCGCTGCTGTTCCTGCTATGTACAGGGGAGTGTCTATTTGTCGCTGGTCGGTGAAGGGGGGCTTACTCCCGGCAGGAATGATGATTAGCGTATTACCAACTTCTTTGAAAGCAAAAGTTTCAGCCTCGGTATTGGTAATCCGATAGCCAAAAATATAGGTATCCCCGTTTTTGGCTGTGTTCACAAAACCATCGCCCAACCAATAATAGTCGCCGGGTTGTGTGTTAGGGGTATTGGGGACAAAAATCGTTTTTGGTTTTCCTGCCTGATCTTTTGCCCAGTGAAAAGTAATGTTTTCTTCTCTAGGCTCGGTACCCTTTAGCATGGCTACCGAATTGTTGATCATCACATAGGTAGTATCAAGCACTCCGTCTTCAATTTCACCAATTAGGGTGTCACTAAATAGCAGCATGGTGGTATCGGTAGCGGCGCCCGCAGTATCTACACCATTTAAGGGAATGGCAAAGATGCCATCTGCTCCAAACCAGCCGGAAGTTCTTTTAAACAAGGCTGTCCATTCAGCTGCTTCTTCTACCGAAAATTTCAATTCTGTAAT
>JASLAE010000427.1 GCA_030147305.1 Cesiribacter sp. | reverse complement strand
AGGGCCACACGCCGCAGCCTAAACTTTACAAACGTACGCCTGAACCGGCGCGAAGGGGATGACACGCCCACACCGTTCGATCTATCTAACCTCTCTTTTACCTATGCCTACAGCCAGATTAAAAGCAGCAGCTGGGAGATTGCCGATTACGAACTACGTACCTATAAAGCAGCCGTAGCCTATAACTACGCACCGCAGGTAAAACCTTATACGCCTTTTGGCAGTAGCCAGCGGTTAAATTCGCGCTGGCTGCAGTGGATCAAAGATTTCAATATTGCACCGCTGCCCTCTAATGTATCGGTTCGCTGGGACCTGGACCGCCGCTTCTCCAGAAATCTGTACCGTGGAGATGACCTGCGCCCTAACTACAGCAACCAGCAGTATGAAAAAGCCTTTACCTTCAGCCGGCTTTACTCCTTCCGCTGGGATCTTACTAATTCGCTGGTGCTGGACTATAATGCCCGTGCCAATGCCATTGTTGATGAACCCTATGGTGAAATCGACAACGAAAATAACCGGCAGGAGGTACTCAACAACCTGGCACACTTTGGCCGTATGAAAAACTTCGACCAGATCATTTCTGCGACCTATCGGCTGCCATTCGATAAAATACCTTTAACCAACTGGATTAGTGCCGATGCCCGCTATGAAGCCAACTTCTCCTGGACGGCCGGTTCTTTCAGTAACCCTGCTTATACCAATCCTACTTACTCTAATCCAAATTCACCAGATACCCTGGATCAGGGATTTATAAACCAACAGGATCGGTTTGGCAATCTTATACAGAACATCCGTACTACGGGCCTAACCGGCAAGCTGGACCTGGTAAAACTATACAACAACTCCGGCTTCTTGAAAAAGATCAACGACGCCGGACAGCAAAGCGCGCGTCCGCAGCCTAACCGTCCGCAGCGGCCAACGGCACCTGTAGCAGAAGATACCGCTGCACAGGCCGGTCCTTCTAAATTTACCAGAGGGTTGCTGCGTGGCCTAATGTCGGTAAGAGGCATTACCTTTAACGCTACCCGGAATGAAGGTACCATGCTGCCTGGTTTCAGACCACAGGTTTTCCTCTTTGGTTTGGACTCCAGCTTTGTGGCGCCGGGCTTTGATTTCCTGCTGGGTAGCCAGGACCCGCGCATTCGCAAAGAAGCCGCAGCAAATGGATGGCTGGTACAATCGCAGGAGCTTACCACTCCTTTTACCCAGACCAACAGCATTAACTATGATTTCAGGGCAGATGTGCAGCCTATTAACGACCTGCGCATTCAGATAGATGTACGCAAGGAGAAGAGTGCCAATTACCAGGAGATCTTCCGCTACTTCGATCAGGACACTACGGATATGATTGCCGGCGCCTATACTTCTCTTACACCGGCACGTACGGGTAGCTACAGCATTTCGTTCATGTCTATCTCTACTGCGTTTGGCGACAATGCGGGCGATGATGGTTCTAAGGCGTTCAATAATTTTGAAGCTTATCGTGACCAGATCTTAACCAGGTTAGCGCCCACCAACCGTTTAGACTCTGCCTACCAGCGGAACTCACAGGATGTACTTATACCGGCCTTCCTGGCAGCTTATAGTGGCAAAGGACCAAACGATGTGAAACTATCGCCATTCCCCAGCATACCCCTACCCAACTGGCGCCTGGAGTATGCCGGCCTGAGCAAAGTAAAATGGTTGCAAAAGACCTTCTCTTCTGTTAGCATTTCACACAGTTATGTATCACGTTATGCAGTGAACAGCTACAGCAGCTCGCTGGAGTATGGAGAAAGGGGCAGCAGGGAACGCATTGAGCTTAACAATAACATAGAGGATTATACCTCTGCGGATAATATCTGGGCTGACTCACTCAACAATAATACGCCGCTGCCCATGTACATTGCCAACCAGGTAATGATCTCGGAAAAGTTTGCGCCCCTCATCGGTATCAACCTGCGGACCGTCTCTCGCATGACACTGCAGGTAAGCTATAACAGGGAGCGTAACCTTGGCCTCGATCTTTCCAACAGACAGGTTACTGAGCTTAAGAACCAGGATGTACGTTTCGATATTGGCTATACTACCAAGAACTTCAGGGTACCCTTCCGGGCTAAAGGCCGGGAGATTACCCTGAAAAATGACATCACCTTCCGGATGGGTGTAACAGTTCGCGATACCCGTACAACCCAGCGCCGCCTCGACGAGCCGGATGATATCACCAATGGTAGCCTAAACTTTCAGCTCAACCCAACCATTGATTACATCATCAATGAACAGCTGAGCATCCAGACGTATTTCCGCCGCAGCATTAACGAGCCACGGGTATTAAATTCTTATCCTTCCAGCAATACTGCTTTTGGAATTCAGCTGCGGTATAATATTACCCAATAAGCTTTTGCAAAATCAGAAAGAGGTGTATTTTTGGCAGTCAAAAAAAGAAGAATATGCAATTTCCTGAAGAATTACGCTATACAAAAGATCACGAGTGGATCAGGCTGGAAGGCGATATTGCTACGGTAGGCATCACTGACTTTGCGCAGCGCGAACTAGGTGATATCGTCTATGTAGAAATAGAAACCCAGGGCGAAACAGTAGAACACGGCGAAGTATTTGGCACCGTAGAAGCTGTTAAGACCGTATCTGATCTCTTTATGCCCGCTACCGGTGTTGTAGAGGAAATAAACGAGGCACTGCAGTCGGAGCCTGAACTGGTAAACAGCGATCCATACGGCAAAGGCTGGATGATCCGCATTCGCCTGCAAGACCTGGCAGACTATGAGAACCTGCTGTCTGCACAGGAATATGGCGAGATGATTGGCCAGTAAGCACAGTGCCCAACTAAATGTTTTTACGCTACAACCTATTTGCAATTTGCTGGCTGCTGATTATTTTATTGCTTACGCTAACTCCGGGCAGTGCATTGCCCAAAACCAGTCTCTGGGTAGAATTGTTAAGCTTTGATAAAGTAGTACATTTTTTTGTCTACAGTGTCCTTACACTGCTGATGATCATTGGCTTCACAAAACAGTATACTTATGCCAGCCTGCGGAGGTATGCTGTAGCCACAGCCCTGATTGTTGGGATTAGCTATGGTATAATAATTGAATTTGTTCAGTTATCTGTACCCGGCCGCGATTTAGAATTAATGGATATGGTGGCCAACAGCATTGGTTGTTTCCTGGGCTATGGTATATTTTATGTCATTTATAAGTACTAATAAAAACACAACGTTTGCACTTTTATCTATTTCTTACGTTATTTAAATAAGGTCGAAAAACTTTTTTACGTCAGCTTATGGAACTTAAAAAGAATCCGAAGTACGATTTAACCCGCAAATCCACCATGTTCTTTAATATAGGACTGGTTGTGAGCCTTTTGCTGGTGGTCGTAGCCTTCGAATGGAAAAGCTACGACGAGGTAGCAGAGATCACCAACCTTGGTGGCGATGAATTTGAAGAAATCATTGATATTCCGATTACGGAGCAGCCACCCCCACCACCACCACAAGAAATTCCTAAGCAGCCGGAAATTATAGAAGTTCCGGATGAAGAGGAAATTGAAGAGACCCCACCTATTCAGGACATGTCGGAGGTTAATACGGAAAGTGTGGTAGATATTCCAGTACCTACAGCACCTCCGGTAAAAGAAGAAAAGGTGCAGGAGATCTTTGACATCGTAGAAGAAGAAGCACAACCACAGGGTGGTATGCAGGAATTCTACGCATTCCTTTACAAAAACATTGAGTACCCACGCCAGGCCATTCGTTTAGGTATTGAAGGTACAGCTTATGTACGCTTCGTTATCGACGAAAGAGGCAACGTAGAATCTGCCGAAGTGGTAGAAGGCCGTGAACTGGGTTACGGACTTGACGAAGAGGCCATACGGGTAATTAAATTAACCAAGTGGACCCCAGGCAAGCAACGTGGCCGTGCGGTTAAACAACGTAAAATTCTCCCAGTGAAGTTTAAGCTTCAGAAGTAAGCTAACAGACTGACTAATAATTAGAAAACCCTGACTCAAAACGAGTCAGGGTTTTTCTTTGTGTGAAGAGGATTTACTGCTGATTTTTTATACGAAATTAAAAGGATTTGTTTTGAATAAATCCAGAATTTTTTCGTTGGTTTTAGTAAGATCCCAACATTTATTATCAACCAAAATTCAAAAAGCCTATGCAATCCTCTTCCAGACAACAACAAAAGTCTTATCGCAAGGGTAGCCCGCTGTATTTTACTGCGGGTCTTGTTTTAAGTATGGTACTAGTCGTAACCGCCTTTGAATGGAAAACCCCTATCATCCTGCACGATGGCCCTATTGACTTTGAAAAAACCGATCAGGAGGTAGTTTTTGATTTTCAACCGGTTTCATTACCCGCTCCTCCCAAGCCTAAGCCTGCAGGCCCTAATATTGAAATAGCCCCGGACCCGCTGCCTACTGAACCAGATGTGCCGGAGCCTCCCATCACCACGCCACCAGATGGTCCTGTTACTGTGCTGCCTCCAGATGGCATCCCCGGTAGCGGCGCGCCAGCAGATGCTACGCCGGAGATGCCGGATATCTCACAGGCCGCAGAACCTGCCAATGGTTATGATGCCTTCTATGCTTATATTTTTGAACGGGTGAAGGTGCCAGATCACCTGATCCGGCGCAACATGGACGGCAAGGTATACGTGTCTTTTGTAGTTGATAAAGATGGCAGGTTAACAGACCTGAAGATCGTGAGAGGGTTTGATAAACAGCTGGAAGCACAAATTCTTGAGGTATTGCAGAATGCACCTGCCTGGAAACCTGCATGGCAACAAGGAAGTCCAGTAAAACAACGCATGGTACTTCCCATTGCAATAAAAATTACCCATTAACGAGTCTGATGACAAAACCTCAATAAATCAATACAAACAGAAGAGGCTGCTTTTAAGGCAGCCTCTTCTGTTTGTATTGAAAAATGAAATGCTAAAGAATATTAAGACTTTGTTCTTTAATCTTTTCCAGCTCTTCCTTCATTTGTACTACCAGCAGCTGAATTTCTGCATCGTTGGCCTTAGACCCGATGGTATTGATCTCCCGCCCTATTTCCTGAGAAAGAAAGCCTAGTTTTTTTCCATTAGATTCGGGAGAATTCAGGGTTTGCTCGAAATAAGACAGGTGGGTACGCAGGCGCACTTTTTCCTCGCTTATTTCCAGTTTCTCGATGTAAAAGAACATTTCCTGCTCCAGGCGATTCTTATCCAGCTTCTCCAGCGACATCAGGTCAACAATCTTCTTTTCCAGGCGCTCCCGGATGTTATCAATCCGGCCAGCATCCAGTCGCTCTACCTCTGTAAGCAACCGGCCTATTTCAGAGGCGTAGCCGTGCAATTTGTAGCGCAGGGACTCTCCTTCCCTTATGCGAAAGGCATCACATTGTTTAACGGCCATCCGAATGGTTTCTTCCATCAATTTCCACTCGTCTTCCCCCACCTCTACAACCGGGGCATTCATCACCTCGGGTTGTTGCAGCGCCAGCCGGAATAGATCGTTCTGCGGAGCCCCAACACTCTCTGCCAGTTGTTGTAAAGTTTGATAATAATGAAGAAAGAGGGCTTTGTTGTAATCAACATGCGTACTGGCTATGCCAATGTACTGCACCTCCACAGTTACATTTGCTTTACCCCGAATCAGCAAATGGTTTAACTGGTGGCGCACTTCCATCTCATAGTCAGAATAAGCCTTAGGCAGGCGCAGGTTAAGCTCCAGAAATTTGGAATTTAACGTTTTTATCTCTGCGGTTATGAGAAT
>JASLAE010000412.1 GCA_030147305.1 Cesiribacter sp. | reverse complement strand
AAATTTTGGAGTCACCTGATGTTGGGACTACCCCTTTTTAATCAGTAAAACCAAAGGACAGCTGCTATCATCATAAAGCATTGCTTTGGAAAAAAGGTGCCAGAGAACAGACCCTTTATATTAATAAAAATGCAAACGATTGCTGGAGGTAGCATCGTTCGACTGGCCGGAAAGGCGCTTTACTTATTCACTTATTTAATAAGCGTGTAATTAATAATTGAAAGCAATAATGTTTAAAAGTATGAGAGTAAAACTATACGTATGTTTCTGGCTCCTGCTGCTGGCGCACTGGAGCTGGGCCCAAACGGGCGCCATCTCGGGTGTGGTAACAGATGGACAATCCGGAGAACCTTTACCCGGGGTAAGCATCAGAATAAAGGATACGAACCGCGGTGCCGTAACCGATCTGGATGGCAGATACCAGGTAGAGGCCGCTGCGGGAGAGACGCTGGTGTTTTCCTACATTGGCTATCTGGACGAAGAAATAGCTGTTGCTGGTAACAGGGCACTGGACGTGATGCTGATGCCAGACATCGAAACCTTGAGCGAAGTGGTGGTGGTTGGTTTTGGTACACAGGAGAAAAAGGATATTACAGGTTCTGTAGCGGTGGTTGGTGGCGAAGAATTTGATGCCCGGCCCAATACACAAATTGCCTCCCTGATCCAGGGAAAAGCAGCAGGGGTACAGGTTGTATCCAGCTCTGGTAAACCAGGCGCTGGCCTAAACATCAGGATCAGGGGTACCAACTCCATTACAGCGGGTAGCGAGCCTTTATATGTAGTGGATGGCGTGCCCACGTCAGATACGCGCTCCCTCAATCCTGCAGATATCGAAAGTATTTCTATTTTAAAGGATGCTTCATCGGCCGCTATTTATGGCGCGCAGGGTGCAAACGGTGTAGTGCTGATTACGACCAAAAGAGGAGAGGGTAAGCCAAGATTTTCCTTTGAGACCTATAGAGGCTTTTCTGAGGTATGGAATACGCAGCGGGTGCTTAACAGCGAGCAATACCGCGATTTGATGACAGAGCTGGGACAGAATACTGACTGGAACCTTTATACTGAAAATACAGACTGGCAAAAAGAGGTTTTTCAGGAAGGTACTTCTCAGAACTACCAGTTATCTCTTTCCGGTAAAAGTGAAAATACTTCCTACTACCTGTCTGGTGGTTGGGTACAGCAGGAGGGCGCTGTTCGCAGTGCAGAAATGGACCGTTACAGCTTTAAGCTTAATCTGGACCAAGATGTAAATGACTGGTTAAAGCTTGGCACCAGCGTTAACATCTCGAAATACCAGGATGTGGACGTAACAGACAACTCGGCCATTAACCAGGGTGGTGTGATCCTGGGCGTGCTGTCTACGCCACCGGTCATCGGGGTTTATAATCCCGATGGCACCTTTACCAGCAACCCTTTTCAGAACTGGGAGAACCCCATTGCCAGCACAGATGCTGCGATTCGCGGATATAATAACCAGCGCATTCTGGGGAACATCTATGGCGAAATATCACTGCTGCAAGACCTGACCTTCAGAAGTAACTTTGGTGTTGATTATAGCAATGCTGCCTACGATTATTTTCTGGATCCCTTCCGTACCAGCTATGGCCGTGCCATGAAGGGCATAGGCCGCTATCAGACCTGGATCACCAATTATTATATCTGGGACAATACACTTTCCTATGAGGTAAGTCTTGGTCAGCATAATTTCGATGTGCTGGTGGGTTCTGTAGCACAGAAATTCCGCTGGGACAATAGTGCTATGGAGAGGAGAAACTTTGCCAGTGATGAGATTATTACGCCAGGCGGTGGTTCTGAGCTGATCTCAGCGACGGCAACCAAAGCTGAAAGGACCAATGCAGCTTTTATTGGGCGGATCAATTATGATTTTGCCGACCGGTATCTGTTAACCGCTAATTTCCGTGCAGATGGTTCCAGTGCTTTTGGGCCTGGCAAGCGCTGGGGTTACTTTCCTTCCTTCTCGGCCGGCTGGCGAATTTCTGAAGAAGCTTTTTTGCGGGATGTGTCTCTGATCACAGATCTTAAGATCCGCGCGGGCTGGGGGATTGTCGGCAACGACCAGATCGGTACTTATGCATATTTAGGCAGGGTTGGCAGTGGGGGTAACTACCCGATTGGCGGTGTGGTAATGCCAGGTACTTATCCTGCATCTATCGAAAACCGGAACCTGAAATGGGAAGAATCGCAGCAGACCAACGTGGGGCTTGACCTGGCAATGCTCAATAACAGAATTACCCTGACGGCAGATGCCTATATTAAGAATACCCGTGACCTTCTGCTGAATGCACCGCTGCCCCGCTCAACAGGCTTCGACAATGCTATTCAGAATATTGGTGAACTGGAAAACAAAGGTCTCGAATTTCAGCTGACGACCAGAAACTTTGTAAATGACTTAACCTGGGATACAGACCTGAATATTTCCTTTAACCGCAACGAGGTAGTGAATGTGGTAGGGCAGGAGCTGTTCTTTGGTAATGTTGCCGGCCGTGGTGAAGTAAGCCTGGTGCGTGAAGGCCTGCCGCTGGGCACCTTCTATGGTTATGTGGCCGGTGGCGTAGACCCACAGACCGGCGATCTATACTATATTAATAGCGCCGGGGAAAGTACCTTCGAGCCCGTGGCTGAAGATCGTACCATTATTGGTAATGCAAACCCCGACTTTTTGTATGGCATTACCAATAACTTCTCTTTCAAAGGTTTGGGCCTGACCATCTTCCTGCAGGGTTCGCAGGGTAACGACATCTTCAATGCTACCCGCATAGAAACAGAAGGCATGCTGGATCCCAAGAACCAGACGATAGATGTGCTGAACCGCTGGAGACAGCCCGGCGATGTAACGGATATGCCAAGAGCCGTATGGGGCAATACCAATAACTCCCGTGCCTCTACCCGGTTTGTGGAAGATGGTTCTTACCTGCGCGTAAAAGCAGCAACACTTAGTTACGACCTGCCCACTTCGATGATAAGCCGGGTTAAACTGGCAGGGGTACGGGTGTATGCAACAGGTGAAAACCTGTTAACCTTTACCAGGTATTCAGGATTCGATCCCGAAGTTAATGCGTTTGGTGGCAGCAACACTGCTTTGGGTGTAGACTTTGGTACCTACCCGCAGACCCGCAACATCATCTTCGGATTAAATGTGTCATTCTAATCTATAAGGCGCTTATTATGAAATCAAGCTATATTGTTCTTTATGCTTTAGGCTTTTCTCTGGCGCTGGGCAGTACCTCCTGCGAGGACTACCTGGCCCTGGAGCCAATATCTGACGAGACTGTAGACAATGCCTATGTAACGGCCAGTCAGCTGGAGGCAGCGCTGGTGGGTGTGTATGAATCGTTTCAGTCGTCTGAATATTATGTATGGGATAATGTCCTTTTTCAGGATGTGAGATCCGATAACTTTTATGCTGGTGGCGACAACCCGGAAATATTTGCTATTGACGCCCTTGAAATTACCCCCACCAACGGGCGTGTCTACAATAACTGGTCTTCTATCTACAATGCAATCTCCAAAGCTAACCTGGTGCTGGAAAAGGCCCCTGTTATCCAGGATGCAGCGCTGACCGAAGAACGCCGGGCCCAGATCATGGGGGAGGCTTATTTTCTGCGTGCTTACCATTATTACAACCTGGTGAAGCTTTGGGGTGGTGTGCCCCTGGTGCTTGAAACGGTAAAATCTACCGATCCTGCAGAAGTGCGCAGGCCGCGAGCCAGTGCAGAAGAGGTATACGAGCAAATTATTGCAGACCTTACCCTTGCCCTGGATAACCGACTGCCAGATGTGTATGGCACCGAAGCGGGTGTGAATAAGGCGCGTGCAACAAGAGGCGCGGCCAATGCACTCTTGGTGCACGCATATGCCCAAAAACCCGCGCCCGATTACAACAAGGTGCTGGAACATGCCGATGCTGTTATTAACAGCCCGGCCGGCTACAGACTGCTGGAGGATTACAACGATTTGTTTGATGGTGAGCATTATAACAACGAGGAATCTATCCTGGAAATTCAGTACCTGGGAGGCAACGAGGGCAATTATGGTCCTCAGCTGCTGCTGCCACCCTCGATCAGTGGCGATACGTGGAGAAAATTTGTAACGCCTTCACACGATCTGGTCAATGCCTTCGATGCGGCCGGTGACAATGTACGCAAAAACGCAACCATCATTTTTGAAGAGGCCCCCTGGGCAGATGAGTATTGGGGCAATGCGGTAGGCAGTGAGGTGCCTTTCGCCTATAAATGGAAAAATGCGAGTGGCTGGGCCAGTGCCGACCGTCAGTATATATTCAGATTGGGCGATATTATGCTGATGAAAGCCGAAGCCCTTAATGAATTGAACCGCTCCGGGGAAGCTGCAGATCAGGTAGACCTGATAAGAGCGCGGGTAAATCTGCCGGCGGTTGAGCAAAGCCTCCGCACTTCTCAGGAAGCCATGCGCGAAGTGATCTTAAACGAACGCCGGCTGGAGCTGGCGCAGGAAGCACAACGCTGGGACGACCTGCGCCGCTATGGTGTGGCTGTTGAAGTCATGAACAGCCTCAATGAAATAGACCTGAGAACGGGGCAGCCGGTGAATTACAATGTAACGGAAAGTGATCTGCTGCTGCCTATCCCGCAGCAGGAAATAAACCGCAATCCTGCCCTGGAGCAAAATTAAGTACAGTGTAGCTGCAGGTAAGATGTGCTACAGCCGGGATGTGTTGATTGATTGACCCTGCTATAGTCTCTTCCTGCGGCTTACTGCACTAATCAGATAGATTATTTAAACTGGATGGTTAAGCAGCTGCTCCCCCGGTTTAAACTGGAATCCAACACAAAAATATTATACCCATATATGAAAAACTTATTCCCGCTACTTGCCTGGCTGGTGTTGATACCCCTGGCCTGGTCCTGTGAAGAAGAAAATAACCTCGACCCCATCGGTAACTGGGAGCTGCGTGAGCCTACTGCTTTATCATCAGCGGCAGGAGATGCCATAGTGTTAAATGAAGCAGAACCCACAGCTGCCTTTAACTTTAACTGGGCTGCGGCAGTATCCAGTAACAATTATCAGGTACGGTATACGCTGGGACTTTATGCTGCCGACGATGAGGCGCTGGCTTCTCCACTGCTGAGCGTACCCTCCAGCAACGGAGGCAAAGACCTGCAAGCCTCTGTTACGGCGCAGCAGTTAGACGAAGCCTTGTTCAGGCATTGTTTTGATGCCGGCACGGCTGCAAACCTGATATGGGTAGTTACGGCGCAATCATTAAGCAAAGAAGCAATTGCTTCCAGACCCATTACGATTACCCGTTTTGCAACAGATAACCTGCCTGCCCAGCTGTTTATCAGTGGTACTGCAACAGAAGCAGGTGAGGACCGGGAGGCCGCCATTCCTATGAAGGCATGGACAGACGCCGAGGGCAATCCTACCCATGTTTTCGAAGCTTACACTTCATTAACCGAAGGTCAGCCATTTTATATTTTGCATGAAGCCAGTGATCAGGCGCTTGTGTATGGCGGTTCAGAAGGTACACTCGAGAAATGCGGAGCGGCCCTGACAGCTCCGGAAACAGCTGATTACCGGGTAACCGTAAACCTTGCAGATAACACCTATGAGCTGCTGAAAATAGCACACTGGAGTATGGTGGGCGATGTAATAGCGGGTGGCTGGGGAGGCGATGCGCCGCTGGAGTATATAGGCAATGGCGTATGGCAGGGAGTGGTTGAGTTGGTGCAACCCGCTAATTTTATATTTAGGGCGAATACAGACTGGGCCTATTTGCTAAAACGCATTCCGGGAACAGAAAATGAACTGGTAATGGAATCGCAGGCTGCTGCCGCCGGGCTTGAGTTTGAAGATATTCCTTCAAGCGGTGTAGGCCCTCATTTGGTAACACTCTCTCTCAAGGCTGATGGCTACACCTACACGATTGAAGAAGTTGACAATGGCGGACCTGATCTGAGCCCACCGGGAGAGACCCCGGAGCAGCTGTTTTTATTATCAGCCGGCAGTGAGGTGGTTGCTACATTTACCAAAGACGGTGATGTATTCAGTTCTGGTAAATTCCTGGCACTTCAGGCAGGTGAATATACCCTCAATACTATGCAGGATGGTTCAGGAACCGCATACAGTTTTGGCGCAGGATTGGGTGAAACCAGCAGCCCCGATGCAGATGCTGTGGTAGGTAATATGGATTTTGGAACAGGCGGCAGCAGTACCTTATCCGTGACCAAAGACCAGGCCTATCAGCTCACAGTCGATTTCGAGACGGCCAAAGTTACCTGGAAATACTATAACATTAAGCTTTTCCACTGGGATGAAGTAGGGGGCGGCTGGGATGCCAGAAATGAGTTTCTGATGACTTATGTGCACCCTTATACCTGGGTTATCAGTACTGCGCTTACGCCAGGCTATGACATGAAATTCAATTCTCCCTGGGAGGTTCAGTTTGGAGCAGACAACCCATCTGCCCTCAGCGGCACCATGACTAACAACGGCGGTAGTAATTTCCGGAACATTACCCAGGCAGGTACTTATGAGGTGACCATTGAGGTAACAGAAGATTTTGCCACCGGTACTTATTCATTTGTGAAAAAGTAAACAATTCATGCCAGACAATAGTGCTTCCGGCTCGCTTGAAGCAGGTCGGAAGTACCTTTTAAATTTGATAAACCCGCTTTAATCAAGCGCTGATCTTCAAAAGCAGCCATATGTTCATGAAAAAAACAGATTCACCTCTATATATCAAAGCCTTTCTCCTGCTGTTTGGGCTTAGCTTTAGTACAGCCTGCCAGGACAATTCAATGGTGCAGGAGCGACCCGATCCCGGTCCGCCGGCAGCTTCACAGGTTGCATGGTGGCTCACCCGGGCAGACCAGTCTGTGCTGTTCGAAAAGCAGAATGGTGGTTTACCTTTTAGTACAGC
>JASLAE010000403.1 GCA_030147305.1 Cesiribacter sp. | reverse complement strand
CTTGGAGCATTGAAATGGTCTGAAGGGGCAGCATTTTTAAGTTTAACAAAGGCAAATTCCACCAGAATGTTAACTGCCTCAAAAATTAAAGAATGGAAATGAAATTTTATAGTCAAAATACTTTCACATAGTTTCAAATTTATGCTTGTTTGCCTCAAACATCGCTGTACGGGCAGCGTTGAGTTTACGTGAACACCCTACAACCAAAGAACAGAGAAACAGCAGCTTCCCCGCAGGCAACCGCCGCGGAACAACTTAATATGCTTCGGGAGCAGATCAGAAATGATGTATTGGAACTGCGCCAGCTACAGGTAGAATTGCTGGAAATATTGGAAGAAAATGTGATGGAGATGGAACGCTATTTCGAGAAATCTGCAGACGGTACAGTGAGCGATCAGGAGCTGGAAACTCTGCGGGTACGTGTGCAGCTCAACAAGCATCTGGCCCGTTACTATAAATTAGCCTCGCGGCATCAGCAACTGTTGAAAGAAAAATCATTGGCAGCTACCAAAGCTTCTCAAAAGCCCTCAGCCGGGGCAGCGCAATCAGGTATTTAAACACCTCAGCACTTTCCTACAAAGTGGACTACATACAACTGCGATCACCATTGAACCTTTGCTGCCTGTTTAAGCAGTCAGCCATCAATAATACCGGTTCGCGATCGCTTAACAATTTTAACCCTACCTTGCCCATAAGTCATATGAAGCTAAAATTCATTTGTACTTTTGTGTATGCGACGCTCTATTCTCCTGCTCCTTTTTCTGTTTTCGTTCCTCAGTGGTTTTTGCCTGACGCCACCCGATAGCCTAAACAGGAAAAAACTATATACAGCCATTGCTACCGAAGCTGCTTTCTATGGCGCCGGCATCAGCTACCTGCGCTTTATCTGGTACAAGGATAAGGAAAGGGTACCCTTCCATTACTATAACGATGCTGCAGGCTACCAGCAGATCGATAAATTCGGACACGCATTTGGTGCATATGCAGAGAGTTATATTGGCTACCACTGGTTAAGAGCAGCGGGACTTCAGCGCAACAAAGCCCTGCTGTATGGTGGTACGCTGGGACTGATACTCCAAACACCCATAGAGATATTTGATGGCATGTATGAAGGCTGGGGCTTTTCCTGGTCAGATATGCTGGCAAATGCAGCAGGTGCCGGTATTGTGGTGGGCAATGAACTGCTGTTTCACGAACAGCTGATAAAGTTCGAATTTAGCTTTGCCCCCTCTCCTTATCGGGAGCAAGCCCATGGTTACCTGGGCGACAATAACCTGGAAAGCCTTTTTCTGGATTACAATGCCCATACTTACTGGCTAAGTCTACCCTTAAACAAGCTTGGGTTTAAAGGACTACCCCCCTGGATAAACCTGGCAGCTGGTTACAGTGCCAATGGTATGTTCGGAGAGTTTAAAAACAGGCTGTATTATAAAGGGTTACCTATTCCGGAAACAGAACGATACCGGCAGTTTTTACTCTCGCCCGATATTGACTGGACACGCATCCATACCAGAAGCAGGTTCTTAAAGACTATATTCAAAGCAATGTTTTTTATTAAATTACCCGCTCCCGCCCTGGAATTAAATGGCCAGGGCAGGCTTAAACTCTATGGCTTTTACTATTAATAACTTATTACTGTCTCAACCATACCTCCCTTATAATCAGAGCCAGCACATACGAAATACCGCAATAAGCGCATACCCTTTAAACTTACAAAAAGGCAGTTAGAAAATGTCATCTACCTGCTGCTGATGAAAGCTGCTTTAGGAGATCCTATTGTAGCATGATAAATAATCCAATACTGGAATTTCCATAAAACCCGGGTTTTTCGTTATTCGTTATACTGGTGCGCTGGAGTTTCCGGGCAAACCATATATCTATTCAGTACCTAACCCTGATGGCTAGCTATTATAAGCAGAAACAACATGAAACAGATTATAGGCAAACTGGAAATTGTGCAACTGGCTTTGCATGCTACCCTGGACAAGGTTGCAGCTATTGAAAGAATGGAAGCAGACCGGATAAATGATCCTGAGGGGGCCGTAGATCTCCATATTCAACAGGAAAAGGATGCGCTTAAAACAGATATCACCAATATTATTAATGCACTCAGCCAAATAGAAAAAGCCATAGAATAATACTACTTAGGAATGCTTTTTTATTGTAATGAGATTTCCATAAAACATATTTCTTATAAAATCTCTGAAAATATTTAGTTGAAATCCTTAGTCGCTTATCACGCTTGTTCGTATAGAAGCTAGACGTCTATGTCTTTCGGCAAATACCTATCATCAGCTTCATATAAAGGGCAACTATGCGATCTGGGGTGAACATGGAAGTGGTTTCAACGAATTGAAGCTGTTAACAGAGATATTTTTATGGCTAAACTTCGGAGTATCCTTTTGATTGATGATGACCCCATCTGTACATGGCTTAATAAGTCATTCCTGGAGGATTTAGCTGTAGCCCAACAAGTAAACTGTCTTTCCGAAGGTCAATTAGCCCTGGACTATCTGCAGGAAATTTGCAATGCCAGGGTCGATGAATCACAGATAAATCCCCTCCCCGACCTGATCTTCCTGGATCTCAACATGCCAGGTGTCGACGGATTTGAGTTTCTGGATAAACTTAGTCTGCTCAAAAACTGCAACATCCGCCTGGCGGAAAGGGTTGTTATTCTCACCACCTCAATGCATGAAAGAGATCTGGAAAAGGCTACTCGCTTTCAGCTGGTGGATTATGTGGTAAAGCCCCTTACGCACGCTAAAATTCAATCTATTATCGATAAGTATCAGCAAAAGCTGCCTAACCTGCTAGCTGATAAAGAAGCAGCACAAAATGCTGCTTTACCCATGCGTAACCCAATTGAACATCCGCAAGTAAGTACTACAAAAGATCAAATCAGCAAAGTCTAAACCAAGGGAGGATTTATGCTGACAACTGTGTCTACAACCTAAGACGATAAATCAGCATGAAAAAGATTGATAACATCATTTTTATACAAGATGATGCCATGGACTGTCTTTTAAACAAAGCCATGGCAGAAGACCTGCAGCTTGCCAACAAGATCCAATGCCTGGATGACGAACAACAAGCCATTCTTTATCTGCGGGAATACTGCAAACTTAACAGCATAACAGGTGAAAACACACTCGCGCTGGTCTTTCTCGACACCAGCTTGCCGTTTTTCGATGCCTTTGATTTTTTAAAGAATCTGGAAAAATGTCAGGACATTCTAGCAGAGAAACTTTTTATTGTCATGCTTACCGAAAGCTGGGAATTTACAGACATAGAAAAGACAAAAAATCTACGGGTGAATGGTTATCTGAATAAACCACTCACGGAAGAAAAATTAAAAGATGTTGTGCTGAGAGCTCTTGAAGGCCATCCTGCTTAGGAAAAACCTGCATTACAGTTAAAACATAACTGGGTTAAAAAATAAACGGGCCTTAATGGGCCCGTTTTATTATAATTAGCGAATGGAAATTTGTTTTGGTGGACGAGGTTTGGCTTCTTCTTTTTTAGGGATGCTGAGACGCAATACACCATCCTCGTACCTGGCTTGAATTTTTTCATCATCCACCACCTCTTTTGGCAGGGAGAAAGAACGCTGGAATGACTGGTAACTAAACTCCTTTTTAGTATATCGGTCACCCTCCTTTTGCTCGTTCTCCTGCTTCTTTACAGAAGATATGGTCAGCAGATTGTTATCAAGCTCTATCCTGAAGTCTTTTTTAGACATACCAGGGGCAGCCATTTCTACTTCGAAACTTTCACTGGTTTCGCGAATGTTCACAGCAGGAATGCTGCTGCTGGTAGTAGAAAAGTTGCTGTTGTTCCAATCCAACCAATCCCTGGTCAGATCAAAGAAATCTGGAAGAACACTTCCGTTGTTAAATCTTGATAGGTTAGTCATGATTACCTCCTTTTAAAGTTTAACATTGGTTAATTCATTTAAAATCAGATTATAATGACACTTAATGCCATGCAAGTGTTGTGCCATTCCGATTGGATCTGATATTTGGCACTTCTGCGCTCTCCTAGACTGAAAAATTGTCAGGAATGCTTACATTTTTTCAGATTATGAATGTCAGACTGACAATCTTCTTTTCTTTATAAGGCTATAGGCTACAAGGCTTGTCCTGTCGCACAATATTGCTGTTAACCTAAAATTAATCCTCCCGCATGCCATTCCATATGTAACGCAAGCTGTACCTTTGCGCTTGTTTATTTTTTAGGTATGTCTACAATACTGAAAGAAGAGTCGGCTGTTGCGGCAAAACAAGTAGCTGAGGGCGCCGTATATCCGGTGCTTTTTGCACTCAGCATCTCCCACCTGCTGAATGACACCCTGCAGTCGCTGATCCCATCTATATATCCGCTGGTAAAATCTTCGCTGAGCCTGAGCTTCACGCAGGTGGGCATGATTACCTTTGTGTTTCAGCTGGTTGCTTCCCTTTTGCAGCCACTGGTTGGCATGTACACCGATAAGAATCCAAAGCCTTTTTCTCTGGCCATTGGCATGGGTTTTTCTTTAGCGGGTCTTGTACTGCTCTCACAGGCCGATACCTTTCCATTGGTGCTGGTATCGGTAGGTCTTATTGGCATGGGGTCGGCCGTTTTCCATCCCGAAGCCTCGCGGCTGGCACGCATGGCCTCAGGGGGCCGGCATGGCATGGCACAGTCGCTTTTTCAGGTAGGTGGCAATGCCGGTAGTTCCTTTGGGCCACTGCTGGCAGCACTTATCATAGTACCCTACGGACAATCTAACGTTATTTGGTTTTCGCTGGCTGCCTTGCTGGCCATTACCATTCTCTACAAGCTTGGGGGTTGGTATCACAACAACCTCTACAGGCTCAAGAAGAAGCCTTCCAGCAACGGGCATGAGGATACAACTACCGCCTTACCGCGTAAAACCATCGTTTTTTCCCTTTTTATCTTGCTAGTGCTTATCTTCTCCAAGTATTTTTACATGACCAGCATGCACAGCTACTTCACCTTTTACCTGATCAGTAAATTTGGGGTATCGGTGCAGGGTTCGCAGGTTTATCTCTTCCTTTTCCTGTTTGCTGTAGCTGCGGGCACTTTTATTGGCGGCCCGGTGGGCGACCGCATTGGCCGCAAATACGTGATCTGGATTTCAATTTTAGGTGTTGCACCGTTTGCCCTGCTGCTCCCCTATGCTAACCTTTTCTGGACATGTGTGCTGAGCATGTGCATAGGCGTTATTATTTCTTCTGCTTTTTCAGCCATTCTGGTTTATGCCCAGGAGTTGTTGCCAGGCAGAGTGGGCATGATC
>JASLAE010000378.1 GCA_030147305.1 Cesiribacter sp. | reverse complement strand
CTTACCAGATCGTAGCAAGCATGACCAAACGACCAGCTTTCTGTTATATCGGCTTGAATAAACTGAACATGCGGAGCGCTAATTTTCTCCCGGGCCCGGGACAACATTTCCGGAGAAAGATCTACTGCTGTTATACTTACGGCTTTATCCAGAATACACAGGGTATTTTTACCTGTGCCACAGCCAATTTCCAGACAGTTGTTAAAGGGAATGCCTGTTAAAAATGACCGTAATACCACACCCTCAAGGTATCTGGTTTTGTTCTTGTTGGTGTCGTATTGTGCCGCCCATAGGTCGTAAGCCTGTTTAGTGTCCATAGCTAAAAATAGTAATTATTCAAACATCGCGCTTATTTAGAAGAGGGGTATTACTGGGTGGCATCCCTGGATTGTGGATTGGGTTCACCAACCTGGGTTATGATATTAATAGCGGGTAACAGATTGCCCTCAAAGACCAGATTGAATTGTTACCCCTACCTCCTGATATATTTTGCACGCAAAGGGTCAGATTGAATATTTTTGGGCCTGCAAGCTGTTGAGGCTATAGCAAAAAGTAAACATAACACACAAAATTTCTGCATACCAACCAGCAATTGTAAAAGACAATTCCGCATTTGCAGATTCGGGATAATTGAATCTATAACATGTAACTTTCATTAGAAGTCTTTTTATTAATTGCCTGAGGGCGGTTTTGATGGTAGTCGGATCTTCTACTTCACCCCTGAGATCAGGTACATAAGCGCACCACCGGCTGAGTGATAAGCCTCTTCTTCGATGGCTTCCTGCATGCGGATACCACTTTCGCCATAACGGCTTTTATAAGCTTCGTAAAAAGGTAAATAGGTTTCGCCAAAGGCGCTGAAAAAATCATAGTCGCTGTAGCGGGTGCCCTGCCAGGCACTGCCCCGGCTCCACTGCCGTAATGCGGCCTGCTGTTCCTTGGTAGTATAGGGCGGATACATAGGAATAGCTTTGTCAGACAGGCAGACTTCTATGTCCTGCAGGCCGGCTTCTGCCATAAACCCGGGTACCAGATCGCCCACAGAATTATCTCCCTGCCCCAACCGTTTTTTGCCGCGTTCACAGATCAGGGCATACTTTACATGTTCGAGCACCTCTTCTATATCGTCGCTGGCAGAGAGAGAATTTTTTATAAGCGTCTGCACCAGGTTGTTGGGCTCGGCACAAAGGAGAATGCCACCCGGCTTCAGCACCCGCTTCATTTCCTCAATGGCTTTTTTGGGGTTTGGTACGTGAATCAGCAGGGTCTGGCAGGTTACCACATCGAAGCTGTTGTCGGAAAAAGGTAAGGACTGTGCGTTGCCTTCCACAATATCAAAAGAAGCTTCATGATGGTAAAAATACGCCCGGATCTCAGGATCTTCAGCAGCCCATTTAGCGTCATTGTCTACACCGGTAATATGCGCAGGCTTGGCCAGGTAGGGTACCAGCAGCTTGCTCCAGTGGCACTGACCACAGCCAACATCCAGCAGGCTGTGGTGTTGTTTCAGGTTCAGGCGTTTAGCCATCAGGTTCAGGAAACCTTTATTCCACCAAAAATTACGGTATTCACCAAAGTAATTTTCGGAGTGCCCGCCTGATTGATCATCTATGTTCATATCGTTATTATAAGCTGTATTTAAAAAAACGTCATTACGTTTATTTTGATTCTTATCTTCCTCCGCGCCGGTGCAAAGGTTCGTGTAGCTGGAAATAAAAAGGCAGCCCCAGGGCTGCCTTTTAACTATGCATTTTTTTAAGTCGATCTAATCAATATTCCATGAACACCAGGCCTGGAACAGGCGGATCAAAACTACCTGAATCTATCAGCAGAACGTACCAGCAGCTCGTCGCGGCGAATGAAGCGGTTGGCCAGCAAGTTGAAAAACAGGGCCCCCACAGGCAGCCAGAAACCGGTAAGGTAGTGTGCATCTCCCTCTGGCAGCATTTTTTCTGCCTGGTAGGTGGTAACGGTGCAGGCAATAAGCGTACCGCCGATGAGCAGTGCATTGAGTGCGCCCAGTTTGATCTGAAGAATGCGTTTGCGAAACTGGAATATAGCAAAAAGCGCAACTACCACAGAAAGGCCAGCCAGCAGTGCAATATACCAGAGCAGCTGTGTATGTAACTCTTCTGCTACAACGTTAGTATCTGAGTTAGTAAAGGTGTAGTGCGTGAGCTGATAAGCATCTATTTGTACTGCCTGGCTTTGGGCCATGCTTATTTTTTCCCAGATGGGAAAGCCAAACATAAGGGCCATACAGAGGGCTACCAGCAGTAGAAATATGGTCTGAATCCGTTGTATCATCTAGTGTGTTCGGTTAACTTGCGCGCAAGGTAAAGAGAAATCGGGATAAAGGAAACCCGAGAAAAACCAATTTTTATCCATGGAAACCGCTTATATAGTAGATATTCTCCGTACCCCGGTCGGCAAATTTGGTGGTACGCTCGCCACGGTTCGTCCCGATGATCTGGTAGCAGATGTGATCAGGGAGCTAATAGCCCGCAACCAGGGATTGCCCAAAGAGCTGCTGGAAGAGGTGGTATTGGGCGCTGCCAATCAGGCTGGAGAGGACAACCGCAACGTTGCCCGCATGGCAGCCCTGATGGCTGGCCTGCCGGTTGAAGTTTGCGGCGTGACGGTGAACCGCCTGTGTGCCTCCGGCCTTCAGTCTATCATAGATGCCTCCCGTGCGTTAAAGTTGGGCGATGGTGCCGCCTACATTGCAGGTGGCGTGGAGAGCATGACACGCGCACCTTTTGTCATGGGCAAGGCAGACAGTGCCTGGGGCCGCAGTCAGGAGATCTACGATACTACTATTGGCTGGCGCTTTACCAACCCCCGGCTCTCGAGAGACTATCATCCTTTTACCATGGGCGAAACAGCCGAAAATGTAGCTGAGCGCTGGAACATCAGCCGCGAAGCACAAGATGAATTTGCCTACCACAGCCAACGGAAATGGAAAGAGGCACAGGAAGCTGGAAAATTTACAGAAGAAATATTGCCTGTTAAGGTGCCACAGGCAAAAGGGGAAGCTATTCATTTCGGTACTGACGAACACCCGCGCTTTTCTACCCTGGATAAACTCGCCAGTCTGAAACCGGCATTCAAGAAAGATGGTACGGTAACAGCAGGCAATTCTTCCGGCATCAACGATGGTGCGGCTGTGGCCCTGCTGGTCAATGAAGCCACCCTGAAACAATTTTCACTGAAGCCCCTTGCCCGGGTAGTGTCGGCTGCCGTTGCAGGCGTAGATCCGGCCCATATGGGCATGGGACCTGTGCCGGCTACACAAAAAGCGCTGCAACGGGCCGGTTTAAATATACAGGATATCGGGCTGTTGGAGGTGAATGAAGCTTTTGCCTCTCAGGCCCTTGGCTGCATACGCGACCTGGACTTAAACCCCGAAATTGTAAATGTAAATGGCGGTTCCATTGCTATTGGTCATCCACTGGGCGCCAGCGGTACCCGCATCTCCACCACTTTACTTTATGAAATGAAACGCCGCCAGGTTCGCTATGGCCTTGCGACCATGTGCGTGGGGGTTGGCCAGGGCGCAGCGGTTGTGTATGAGCTCATGTAGTCTGGTACCAGTTACAGAGTTCTGCTTGTGTTCAGGGGCCAGCCACTTGCTTGCATGGCCTGCCCAAACCGAACTACACCATCACTTGTGCAACACCGCCTGTTCCTTTATGCTGACTAGATACTCCATACTCATCCCGCTGTACTAACTTGAGATATTTCCTGGACATAGCTTATAATGGCGCCCGCTACCATGGCTGGCAGCTGCAGAACAACGCCCATACGGTGCAGGCAGAAATAGAAGATGGCTTGGGCAGGCTTTTCAGACAGCCCATTCGGATTACCGGCAGCGGCCGTACCGATACCGGCGTACATGCCGAGCAACAATTGCTGCATTTCGACATCGACCAGGAGCTTGAAACAGAGCCCTGGCTTTACAAGATCAATGCAGTGCTGCCACCCGATATCTGGGCCAAGAGCCTGCGGCCTGTAAAAGAGGAAGCCCATGCTCGCTACAGCGCCCTCAGCCGCCGCTACGAGTACCGCATCTGTAAGCACAAGGATCCTTTTCGGCAACAGCAGGTGTATTACTTTTACAGACCGCTGGATGTAGCACAAATGAATAAGGCTGCAGCTTTAATGTTGCAGTGGGAAGATTTTGAGTGTTTCAGTAAAATACACACCAATGTAAAGCACTTTCGCTGTAAGGTATGGGAAGCCCGGTGGGAGGAGCAGAATGGTGATCTGGTGTTTTATGTAGCTGCCAACCGTTTTTTGCGCAACATGGTGCGGGCTATTGTAGGTACGCTGCTACAGGTGGGGCAGGGGCGCATGACGGTGCAGGAATTTCAGGAGGTACTGGAGAGCCGCGATCGTAGCAAGGCCGGACGTTCGGCCCCTTCCGACGGACTTTTTCTGGTAGCAGTAAAGTATCCTGACAATATTTATTTAGAGGGCGGAGACCTTACGCTTCTGGGTAAAGGATAAACTGGCATGGGTTAATTTTATACCTGCGCTCAAAACATATGCTTTAACCTTATACAGGAAAAAAGTAACTTGCAGGAGGTACAGCCTTTTTAATGTTGGAACATAAATATATTTTTAGTGTAACTTAATTCTATACTTTTTACGCACGCATGGCAGAAGGAGAAGTTAAAAGCGGTAACATCATGGACTGGAAGGTGCTGCAGAGGCTATTTGGCTTTGCGCGCCCCTACATTGGCCGATTTTGGCTGCTGGTTTTCTTAACTGTTTTTATGGCAGTGCTGGCACCACTGCGTCCCTGGCTTATTCAAAAAGCAATAGACAATAACATTGCCGTTGGTGACTTTGCAGGGCTGCAGTACATGATGTTGCTGCTGGTAGGGCTGCTGCTCTTACAGTCGGTCGTGCAGTACTTCCACACCTACATGAGTGACTGGATGGGGCAGTTCATCATTCGCGACATTCGTACCACGCTGTACCGGCACCTGCTAAGCCTGCGCCTTAAGTTTTACGACCGTACGCCCATAGGCCGTTTGGTAACCCGCTCAGTATCTGATATTGAAACCCTGGCTTCTGTGTTTAGCGAAGGAGTTGCTGCCATAGTAGGAGACCTGCTGCAACTGGTGTTTATCATTGGCTTTATGCTTTACACCGACTGGCGGCTTACGCTGGTTTGCCTGTCTACACTTCCGTTGCTGCTGATCAGCACCTATGTGTTCAAGGAAAAAATAAAAGTTACCTTCAACGATGTGCGCAATGCCGTAGCTAACCTCAACTCCTTTGTTCAGGAACATATTACCGGCATGAGCATCGTACAGATTTTTAGCAGCGAAAAAAGAGAGTACGAGAAGTTTAAGGAGATTAACAAAGAACACCGCCGGGCTAACCTGCGCTCAGTGCTGTACTATAGCATTTATTTTCCCGTGGCAGAGGTTATTCAGGCCATGGGAATTGGCTTACTGGTATGGTTTGGCGCCCGGCAGGTGATCCATGCCGAGATTGAGCTGGGGGTGCTGGTTGCTTTTATCCTCTATATTCAGATGTTTTTCCGCCCCATCCGCCAGATTGCCGACCGTTTCAATACTCTGCAGATGGGTGTGGTGAGCTCTGAGCGCATCATGAACCTGCTCGACAGCAAGGAGCATCTTTCCGATACCGGTAACTATGTGCCGGAGCGCCTCGAGGGTGCAGTTGATTTTAAAGGCGTGTGGTTTGCTTATAACGAGCCGGAATGGGTGCTGAAAGATGTAAACTTTAGCGCGAAGCCCGGAGAAATGGTGGCCTTGGTAGGAGCAACAGGCGCCGGTAAATCATCCATTATCAACCTGCTGAACCGTTTTTATGAATATCAGCGGGGCGAGATCTGCATAGATGGCAGGCATATCAAGGATTTTGATCTGGCCAGCCTGCGCCGCAACATTGGTGTGGTGTTGCAGGATGTGTTCCTGTTCTCCGATACCATCGATAATAACATCTCCCTGAACAATCCTGAGATTAGCCTGGAGCGGATGAAGGAGGCAGCCAGGCTGGTTGGGGCCGATAAGTTTATTGAACGGCTGCCAGGTGGCTTCGAATATAATGTGATGGAGCGGGGCGCCACGCTCTCGGTTGGGCAGCGGCAACTGATCTCCTTTGTGCGGGCGCTGGTGTATGATCCGCGCATTATTATCCTGGACGAAGCCACTTCATCTGTAGATACTGAAACGGAGGAAATGATTCAGTCGGCCATTGAGAAATTGATGAAAGGCCGCACCTCGCTTGTGATTGCACACCGCCTGAGCACCATTCAGAAAGCAGATAAGATTATTGTGCTGGACCAGGGAGAGGTAAAAGAAGAAGGTACACACGAAGAACTGCTTGCCAAGGGCGGCTGGTATGCCCAACTTTACAGAATGCAGTACAAGGAAGTGGTGGGAGGTTAATCAGTACATTGCACTATGTCTTTCCGTAAAGTTATTCTCTTTATAATTCCTGCTGTTCTGGCTGTATCGGCCATTATTTATGCATTTCTGGGTGGTTTTAAAGCACCTGAGGTTGTGTTGATAGCACTAGAAGGGGATTACAGGCTGGTGGGCAAGCCTTATGTAGGCACCCTTAAGAACCCGGAGCTGAATAAGCTGCTGGATGAGGTAGGCAGGCGCTGGGAAAGTGGTGAAATTCCCGGTGTGTTAACGGTGGCAATCCTGAAAGAGCCGGTAACAGACAAAGATACGGTAGAGCAATTTATTGGCATCTTACTTCCGGCAGGTCCCATGCCTCAAACGCTTCCCCAGGGATATGAAATTATGCAACTGGCCGCCACCAAAGCCATACGGGTAAGTTTAGATGCAAATGCTGCTGTCTGGCCAACACCCGATAAACTCCTGAAGAAGGCAGAAGCATTTGCTGCCGAAAAGGGATACAGGCTCCAGCCTGGAATTCATTTTGAAAAATACCAGGGCCCCAGTCGCTTGGAAGTTGAGCTGCCCGTCTTAGACGCTCCTACTGCTCATTAGGCAATGTAGTATTGTTTTTAGGAGATTCTGTGTACTGCAGGTCAAGAGGTGTATCAGGCGTATTGCCCAGCACAGGAAGCAGTACATACTGGGTGCTGCCGGGCGGCAGTGGCATGCCGGTTTCGGGAATATACAGGCCTGCCAATTCTTTTACCTCCCGGTTAGCCCTGTAAGCGACAATGCCATTTCTTAAGCCCCAGGCGGCCGAGGCAAGCCCCAGGGGGTGATAGTCCAGCACTTTTTCCTCGCCCTCGTACCGTACAAAAGGCCCCAGTAATAACCATAATGCATGTACAGCAACAGGTTGTTTCAGGGTTTTGTACACCTGTCGTGGAGTAGCTACAGTAGCCAGTTCGTTGTTGGAAAGTAGCTTAATGTCCTCCTGCTGTAGCCATACAGTATCTGCCGTAGAGTTATGTACGCGTACGGCATGCAGCTGCATGTTTGCTCTTTTTAGCTTATTGTTGAAATGCTCCGGCAGTACCAAAGGTTGCTGCGTCAGGTCAAAGTCCAGCTTATACGCTGTGGAGCCTGCGGCAATGTAGTCTGCTTCGGTAATGTCGGGCTTTGTAAAAGAGCGCGCACAGCCCACCAGCAGGCAGCTAAGGCAAAGTAAGAGGGAGAGTCGGGTTAATGCCAAGTGGTAGAATAGTAAGAGTTTACGAATTAGAAATTCTGATCCGGAATAACAAGAATCCTGCATGGGGATTCAATGTTTCTGCTGGATTAATCATCTCCGATGGCCGGCAGATGCACTTATTGGTAAGCCTGGCTACTCCACCTCTTCTTCCTGCAGTTGCTTGTCATAAAGGGTTTTGTAAATACCGCCCAGTGAGATCAGTTGTTCGTGACTGCCCTTTTCGGCAATACGGCCATCGTCCAGTACCAGAATATGATCGGCCAGCTTGGCTGAGCTTACGCGGTGGCTGATGATGATGCTGGTACGCCCCTGCATGATGCGCTTCAGGTTGTTAAGAATGGTGTTCTCAGTTTTGGTATCGACGGCTGAAAGCGCATCATCCAGGATCAGGATCTTAGGGTCGCGCACAATGGCACGGGCAATACTTACGCGTTGCTTCTGCCCACCACTGAGGGTAATTCCTCTTTCGCCCACCCGCGTTTCGAAGCCGTTGGGGAAGCGGTCTATATTTTCAAGCAGGTCGGCATCGGATGCCGCCTGGCTGATGGCATCCTGTGGCAGCCCCGGCTCACCCCAGGCAATGTTATTGCGAATGGTTTCTGAAAAAAGAAAAACATCCTGTGGCACATATCCTACCTGGCTACGCAGGCTGGTGAGGTCGTATGCCTGGATGGGTGCATCATCAACCAGCACCTGTCCCTGTGTAGGGTCGTAGAGGCGCAGCAGCAGGTTGGCAATGGTGCTTTTGCCAGCGCCTGTGGTGCCGATGATGGCCAGTGATTGCCCCGGATCTACCTTAAAGCTGATATCTGTAAGTGCCTTGATGCCGGAATCTGGATAAACAAAGCTTACCCGATCGAAATGCACCCTTCCCTCCAGCTCCTGCACCAGGTTTTCAGTTGAAATTATATCTGTCTTGGTCTGCAGAAATTCGTTGATGCGTTGTTGCGAGGCAGCCGCCTGCTGAACAATGCTGGTGATCCAGCCCAGGGAAGTTACCGGCCAGGTGAGCAGGTTCACATAAATGATAAATTCGGCAATATTGCCGGTGGTAATAGCACCCCGCATTACTTCCAGTCCGCCAATGTACACGGTCAGGATCACGGACAGGCCAATCAGGGCCAGAATAAGCGGGAAGAATAGGGCATTGACAAAAGTGAGCCGCAGGGCTTTGTTTTTGTAGTCGTCACTGAGGACATCAAACTTATTGGCAGAATCTTCTTCACGGGCAAATGCCTTTAATACCCGTATGCCACTAAAGGCTTCCTGGGTGTAGGTAGAAAGACCACTGAGTGCCTTTTGTATCTCGGTACTTCGTTGTTCTATCAGGTTATTCACATAATAAATACTGAGCGACAGCACAGGCAGGGGCAGCAGCACATAGATGGTTAGGCGGGCATTGATGGTGAACATGTAGGGAATCAGGATCAGGAAGAGTGTCACCAGGTTAATGCCATACATAATGGCCGGACCCAGATACATACGGACCTTACCCACATCTTCGCTGATGCGGGCCATCAGATCGCCGGTGTTGTGGCTGCGGTAAAAGCTCAGGGGCAGGGTCTGGTAATGGGCGTAAATTTCATTCTTCAGGTCGTACTCAATGTAGCGCGACATGGCAATGATGGTTTGCCTTACCAGAAATAAAAATACACCCCGCAGCAGGGCCATCACCAGAATAATAATTCCGTATATGAAAATACTGCTGGTGAACAGCTCGTAAATGGAGCTTTGCAGGCCGTAGCCTTCGTAGAGGCGGTAGAGATCTATATTTTCCTTTACCAGGTCAAAAGCGTAGCGCACTACCTGTGCCGGTATGATGGCAAAAATATTTGAGATCACCAGAAAAAGCGTTCCTAAAATCAGGTAGCGTTTGTACTGGAACAGGTATTTATTGATGTAACTGAGGGCTTTCACAGATTCTGGAACTGGTATATTTCAAATTGGTTTTTACCTTACTACAACGTTTGAAATAAAGCTGTAAAAGGTATAGCTTTGCGTAAATTTTTCAAAAAGTTCTGCTAAACAAGCCTTTTCTTCCCGGAAAACGCCTGAGAGCAAAGGTAATACAAACATAAACATACGTACATGGTGGAAGTAAATGAAGTAATGCCGCGCGAAAAAACATCTGTATTCGATCAGGTCGAAGCAATGGAGCACGAGCAGCTAGTGGTATGCTACGACAAAGCTACCAGCTTAAAGGCGATTATTGCTATTCACAATACTACATTAGGTCCTGCCCTGGGCGGTACCCGCATGTGGCAGTATAAGAACGAAGAAGAGGCCATTACAGATGTACTGCGCCTGAGCCGTGGCATGACGTTTAAAAACGCTATTTCCGGGCTTAACCACGGCGGTGGCAAGGCGGTGATCATTGGCGATGCAAAAACCCAGAAAACTGAAGCCTTTATGCGCCGCTTTGGCCGGTTCGTCGAGGGCCTGAGCGGCCGCTATGTTACGGCCGAAGATGTGAACATCCGCACCTCAGACATCGAGTATATAGCGCTGGAGACAGATTATGTGGCCGGCCTGCCAGAAATTGTAGGCGGTGGTGGCGACCCTTCTCCGGTAACAGCGTACAGTACGTATCTGGGCATGAAAGCCGCAGCCAAAAAGGCCTGGGGTAACGACAGCCTAAAAGGCAAAAAGATTCTGGTACAGGGCGTTGGTCAGGTTGGTACGTACCTGGTAGAGCGACTGCGCCACGAAGATGCCAAAGTGTACATCAGTGATATTAACGAAGAGCGCCTGCAGCAGGTGGCCAGCCGTTTTGGTGCCGAGGTAATCATGGGCGATGCTATTTACGACCTGGACATCGACATTTATTCTCCCTGCGCCCTGGGTGCTTCCCTGAACGACAATACCATTCCGCGCCTGAAATGCCAGATTGTAGCCGGTGCGGCCAACAACCAGCTGAAGGAAGAGAAAAAGCATGGCCTGATGCTGATGGAAAGAGGCATCCTATATGCCCCGGATTTCCTGATCAACTCCGGAGGTGTTATTAATGTGGCTGCCGAGTATGAAGGCAACTACATGCGTGAGCGGGCTTACCAGAAAGCAGAGAAAGTTTACGACATCTGCTTAAATATTTTAAATGAGGCAGAAGCCAAAAACATAGGCCCACAAGAGGCTGCCATGCAAATGGCCCTTAAAAGGATCGAAGAAGTTGGCAGAGTAAAGCTCTCATATTAAAACAAATTAGCGAGTCAACCTTTTTACTAAAGAAGCTATGCTGCATCTTTGCAGCAAGCTTCTTTGTTTTTTTGATTAAACGCTGATTCTGCTCCATGCTGAACCGAAGGTACCTGCGTATAAAGGCCATGCAAAATATCTTTGCGTATTTGCAGTGCCGCCAGTCCGATTATCACCTGGCTCTGGACCTGATACGGGAGGAGTTTGCTCCCGATCTGAACTCCATGGAGGTGCAGGATCCGGTAAAGCTCGAAGAAAGCCGCAAGGCTGCTGCAGGGCTTTTTGTAAAAAGCCACGAGCAACGCAGGCTTCAACCCGCTCCTGAGCTTACCCCAGCGCAGCTTTCTGCTGCCAACGATGCCCTTACTTATTATAATAAGCTGGTACAGCAAGACTTTGACCACCTGCGTAAAACCATGGTGATTGAAGCCGAAAAGCTAGCGGGCCGCTATCTGCACTTTTTGTTACTGCTGCTGGAACTGCGCCGTTATGGCCGGCAGGCGCGTGAGAACCTGCTGGAAAGAGGCCGTCCCACCGGGGTAGAGGAGCAGAACTGGTTCAACAACAAGGTGCTGCAGCAACTGGAGCAAAATAAAACCCTGCAGACTGAGGCCATACGCCAGAACCTGAACTGGAAAAGCGATCAGGACTTTGTGCAGGAGCTCTATCGCGATGTGCTGCTGCAGGACGAGGCTTACCTGGCCTATCTGAAAGAAACTGCCCCAGACTTTGAGGCCGACCAGAAAATAGTGCTGCATGTTGTCAAGAAAATATTCTTTAAGCATGCGCTGGTAGAGTCTTTTATGGAGCGGCAGGACCTCTACTGGAGCGAAAACAGCGAGGTGCTCAAGAGCATGGTGCAGCGTACGGTTAAAGAGCTGACCCCGGAAAGCGACAGCAATGTAGCCCTGGCAGTGCTGTCTGTAAACTGGGAGGACGATCGGGAATTCTTCATAGACCTCTACAAGCTTACCATACAAAAAGAGCCTGATTTTGAGCAGCTTATTGCCGGCAAAAGTAAAAACTGGGATGTGGAAAGGCTGGCGCTGCTGGATAAAATCATCCTCATGATGGCACTTTGCGAAATGATTAATTTTCCAAGCATCCCTGTAAAAGTAACGATAAACGAGTATATTGAGCTCTCAAAACGGTATAGTACTCCCAAGAGTAAAATATTTGTGAATGGTATACTGGATGTGCTATCAGTAGAGTTACAGGAGAAAGGAATAATCCGGAAAAGCGGAAGAGGATTAATTGATAATAAATAATAGCAATTTATGAATAAAGGTACGATAGGAGTTCTCTCACTGATTACTGGAGCGGGTTTGGGTTTACTGTTTGGAGTGTTGTTTGCTCCCGATAAAGGTTCTAATACCCGTGGCCGTGTATCATACAACCTGTACCGATTCAAATCTTCGCTGGAAGATATCCTGCGCGAGCTGCAGGCAGAAGATATGCCGGATAGCTACGCGCGCTCAGAAAGCGAACGTGTAATCACCGATGCTAAAGTAAAAGCCGAGGAGCTCCTGAAAGATGTGGAAACGCTCATTGGGCAGATAAAAAAAGATTATAAATAAATTATGGCTACAACAGTTACCCTGATAAAGGGCGACGGGATAGGCCCCGAAATTACAGATTCTGTCAAACGTATATTTGCAGCTGCTGGCGTTCCTATTGAATGGGATGAAGAAAACGCAGGGCAAACCACCCTGGCCGAAGTCGGCGAATTGATACCTGCCAGCCTCATTGAATCAATTAAAAAGAATAAAGTAGCGCTTAAAGGTCCCCTCACAACGCCAGTTGGCAAGGGTTTTAAGAGTGTTAATGTACAGCTGCGCCAGCTGTTCGATCTTTACCAAAATGTACGCCCCTGCGTGACCACCCCTGGCGTAGCGTCTAAATTCACCGATGTTAACCTGGTTATTTTCCGCGAAAACACAGAAGGGCTTTATGCAGGTCTGGAGTTTTTCGATGAACGCCTGCAGATCGCAGACTCCATAAGCCGGGTTACCTGGGATGGCTGTTACCGCATTGTAAAGGCAGCACTGGAATATGCAAACAAGCGTGGTTGCAAGAAAGTAACCCTGGTGCACAAAGCCAATATTCTTAAGAATGCCGGCAGGCTGCTCCTGAAAGCAGGAGAGGAGCTGGCAAAAGATTATCCCGGTATTGTTGTAGATAATATCATTGTAGACAACATGTGCATGCAGCTGGTGATCAAGCCCCAGCAGTTCGATGTGATTGTAACCACCAACCTATTTGGCGATATACTGTCCGACCTTTGTGCAGGGCTGGTAGGTGGCCTGGGTGTGGTGTCTGGTGCTAATATTGGCGACGATGTCGCGATCTTTGAAGCAGTGCATGGCACAGCGCCGGATATTGCCGGACAGGGTAAAGCTAACCCTACGGCACTACTCCGTTCTGCTGTTATGATGCTCTATCATATGGATTTGGTAGATTATGCCAAACGCATCAGCCATGCTATAGATGGCACCCTTAAGATTCAGGAACAATGTACCGGTGATCTGGGCGGTAAAGCTACTACCCAGCAATTCACTGATTTTGTAATTCAAAAGCTCTAGAACTAATCGGGAAAAGCCTGCGTTAGTAGAGCAGTTTGCAAAGTCCATTCACTAATAATCATGAAAAAAAGTTTCTTACTTGTGTTAGCGGCAGCCGGAGTGTTTGCTGCCTGCACCAACGGCGATGCTGATTCCCGCCTGAACCGTCTTGAGCAACGCGTAGCTGCCCTGGAAGCCAACAATGGCAAGCAGCCGGTAGCGATCAGCGATCAGCCTGCAACAGCAAATCAGTCAACTCAGCTGGTTTCTGATCAGGTAGTAGCGGACGGACCAAAGGCAAAAATTGAGTACCAGGAAGCGGTACATGATTTTGGAACCGTTAAGGAAGGCGCCGTGGTAACCCATACCTTTAAATTCACCAATACAGGCGATGTGCCTTTGATAGTGCAGAATGCTACGGCCTCTTGTGGATGTACCGTGCCCAGCAAACCCAAAGATCCGATAGCCCCTGGCCAGACCGGTGAAATTCAGGTTCGCTTTGATAGTGCAACCCGCCCTGGCGCTCAAAACAAAACCATTACCGTTACGGCTAATACCGAACCGGCCATCACAAAGCTTACCATCAAAGGCAATGTAGAGCCTAAAGCCGCTGCAGCAGCCAGTACAGAAGGTCCAGTAAGAAATTAAATTATGTTACGCACATTACTTCTACAGGCAGATGCATCGCCTCAGGCCTGGTGGGGAAACCTCATCCTTATTGGCGGCATTATCATTATTTTCTACTTCTTTATGGTGCGGCCCCAGCAGCGCAAGCAAAAGCAGCATAAATCTTATGTTGATTCGCTGAAGCGTGGCGACAGGGTGGTAACCATTGGGGGCATGCATGGCCGTGTGGTAGAAATTATGGACGATGCTGTGGTGCTGGATGTAGACCGCGGTACCAAGCTAACTTTTGAAAAATCGGCTATTTCTGTAGAAGCCAGTAAAAAATTTAGTACACCAAAGACAGAAAAGGCAGAGGCTTGAAATCAGGTGAGCTACTGTTAAGAAGAATAAAAAAGCTTTTTTCTTCTGAAAAAAGTAAATGGAGAGTGGTAACCCTTTGTATTATTGGGGCTACCACTTTCTGGTTTTTTAATGCCTTAAATAAACAGTATGCCACCCGCATCAACTATCCTGTAGAGTTCCTGTACGACGAGCAGGGTGTGGTGGTCGTAAAGGAGCTGCCCAGCAGGGTAAGCATTGTAATATCTGGCGGCGGCTGGAATTTGCTCCGCAAGACCATTCTCTTTAAGGTAAATCCTATCCAGATTCTGCTGGAAAACCCTACTGCTCAGAAGTACATCACAAAATCTTCTTTAAGCGCTATTATTTCTGATCAGCTGAATGAAGTACGCCTTAATTATGTAGTCACCGATACCCTGTTTATTGACATAGAGCGGGAGGTTTCTAAAAATGTAAGGGTAGACATAGACAGTACTTCTATTTCCCTGGCCGATGCACACCGCATTGTTACACCTATTACCGTAGTTCCCGACTCGGTTAAATTTACGGGGCCAACTTCTTTCATCAACGGACTGGCTGATAGTATTGTGCTATTTTTGCCGGATACGCAAATCAATGCAGATTACCAGGAAACGGTGCCACTCGCAGAGCTGGAGTCGCGCATTGTGGAGGTAGAACCCCAGGGAGTGCAGGTGAGCTTTGGTGTGCGTGAATTCAGCAGACTGAGCAGAAATGTGCCTATAAGACCGCTTAATTTTCCCGTAACAGGTAATGTGCAGTTGCGCGATAGCGTGGCCAGGGTTAGCTACTGGATTAGCAAAGCAGAGGCCGATAAGCTGATGCAGGGAAGCTTTACCGTGGTAGCTGACTTTGCGGAATTAAACCGTGCCGACTCCACCATTGCTCTGAAACTAGGCAATTATCCGGCACAGGCAGATAGAATAAGGCTGGAGCCTGTGGCTGTTAAAGTACGCTATGCAAACCTCTCCAATCAATAGTAATCCGGCCACACAAATCCTGAAGATCGGCATCACCGGCGGCATTGGGGCAGGCAAAAGTACGGTGTGTAAAGTATTTGCTGCCCTGGGCATTCCTGTTTACGATGCCGATAGCCGTGCCAGGCACGTGATGGTAGAAGATGCAGCACTGGTAGAACAGATCAGGCACCAGTTTGGCCGGGAGGCTTATTTTGAAGATGGCAGCCTGAACAGAACCTGGCTGGCAGCCCAGGTTTTTGACAAGCCGGAGCAATTAGCCATGCTCAATAGCCTGGTGCATCCCAGGGTAGGGCTGGATTTTGAAAGCTGGTACGGACAGCAGCAGCAGGTGCCTTACATCTTAAAGGAAGCGGCCTTGCTATTTGAATCTGGCGCCTACAAAAGCCTGGATGCCATTATAGCCGTTGCTGCCCCAAAACCATTGCGTTTACGGCGAACGCTTATGCGTGATACAGCCCGCAGCCGGCAACAGGTTGAAGAGATCATGCAGCGGCAGCTCCCTGAAGAGGAGCTAATGAGCAAAGCACACTACAAAATCATCAATGACGATAGCACGCTGGTAATACCCCAGGTGTTGCGCCTGCACCGTCAGTTTCTGCGGGGCGAGCTGCAACATACCTCAGCATAGGTACAAAATATGCGGCACGCAATCCTGTAACAAAATTGAATGCCGCATATTTGCCTGCCACAGGATTGCCTGTGCGTACACTCAGCGGCTTTTGCCCGTAATGATTTTTGCAGGAAATATCTAACGCTTAGTGCTCCGTTTAGTCAACGGAACGGCCTATAAATACCTGAACAAGCAGACCAACTACCGCCAGGATAGCAGCAATGCCCAACATTGTATTGGTGGGCTCGCCCATAGCCATGGCTACAATAAGTACAATGGCGCCGATCAAAATAATTACGAGGCCCAGGTAGCGTGAAAAATTTTCCATTGATAACATGTTCTGCAGGTATTTAACAGGCCCTAAAATAGGCAGAGCATATGAATTTACAAAATAAATAGTGAGGTCTGCCGGAACGGTCAATGCAACCTTTTCTCTGTCAGAACCATATAATAGTGAGAACCATCCTATATTTTATGAAAGCTTTGGCATCCATCATGCTGCTGAGTGGCCTGGTCCTCTTCAGCAGCTCCACCATATTTGCACAACAGACCACTCCGCCCAGTAGGGTTAGCGTTAAATTTCAGGCCAAGTACCCGCAGCATGCCGCAAAAGCAGACTGGAAACAGTCTGGTAGTGAATACACAGCAACTTTTAGCGAAGATGGCCGCCGTACCCTCAGCCGCTTTGGAGAGAACGGGCAGTGGCTGGGCAGCGAAACCCAGGTACAGGAAGCAGACTGGCGACCATCTACACGTCAATACATGGATGAAAATCACCAGGGTTACCGTTTTCTGCAGGGATATCGATTCGATGACCCTAAAGGTAGCCGTTACCAGATTGACGTGGAAAGTAAGAGTGGCGCGCGCTATCGGCTTGATTTTGATGGCAAGGGTAATTTCGTGAACGAACGTCCCTTACAGGAGTAATTGATCCTATAAACAAAAGCGGCTGCTCCGGAAAGGGCAGCCGCTTTTGTTTATGCACAGTTGAGCTTGAATATGCTATACACTTCTAAAATTCCGAAGTAAAGTGGAATTGGATATCGGGAAAGTTATCCTGCACCATCTGGAGCCAGGCACGCGTCTCTGCCATAAACACCAGTTTTCCATCTTTATCGCGGGCTATATAGCGATACTTGGAATCAACAAACTCGTCGAGCTTCTTTTTATTGGTAGCCGTGATCCAGCAGGCTTTGTAGAGGTTGGTGCCTACAAAATCGCAGGAGGCGCCATATTCATGTTTCAGGCGGTATTGAATTACCTCAAACTGCAGCGCACCTACTGTTCCTACTACTTTCCGAGATCCCATCTCATAGCTAAACAGCTGGGCCACACCTTCGTCCATCAGCTGGCTGAGGCCTTTCTCCAGCTGCTTCGTTTTCATGGCATCCTTGTTTACCACTTCGCGGAAGATTTCCGGAGAGAAGCTGGGAATACCTTTATAGAGAGATCTGTCGCCGGATGAAAGGGTATCGCCAATTTTCAGGTTACCCGTATCATAAAGACCTACAATATCGCCAGGCCAGGCCTCGTCTATTATCTCTTTCTCCTGCGCCATAAAGGCAGTGGTATTGGCAAACCGGAAGGCCTTATCCAGGCGTACGTGGTGATAAGGAACATTTCGCTCAAACTTGCCGCTGCACACCCGCAGGAACGCAATACGGTTCCGGTGCTTGGGATCCATGTTGGCGTGAATCTTAAAGATAAAGCCGGTAAAGTCCTTTTCATCCGGGTTAATCAAACGCTCTTCGGTAGCACGGGCTTTTGGTGGCGGCGCCAGCTCAATAAAGCAGTCTAACAGCTCCCTTACCCCAAAATTATTCACGGCGCTGCCAAAGAATACGGGCGCTACCTGTCCGTTCAGGTATTCCTGGCGGTCAAATTCAGGATAAACCTCCTCTACAAGCGATACTTCTTCCCGCAGTCGGCCAGCAGCGCTTTCTCCCACCTCCCGGTCAATCTTTGAATCATCCAGGCTCTGGATCTCAATTACATCGTTCTGCAGTTCCGGGCGGCTGGGCTGAAAGAGCATCAGCCGGTTCAGGTACAGGTTATAGACCCCTTTAAAGCTTTTGCCCATACCAATAGGCCAGCTCAGGGGCTTCACCCGGATGTTCAGCTTTTCTTCTATCTCGTCAAGCAGATCGTAAGGGTCGCGGCCCTCGCGGTCCATTTTATTAATAAATACCATCACGGGGGTATTGCGCATGCGGCATACCTCCATCAGCTTTTCAGTTTGCCGCTCTACCCCTTTCACACAGTCAATTACCATCACTACACTATCTACAGCCGTAAGGGTGCGGTAGGTGTCTTCGGCAAAGTCTTCGTGACCAGGCGTATCCAGCAGGTTTATTTTGGTGCCCCTGTACTCAAAGCCCATTACCGAGGTAGCCACGGAAATACCCCGTTGCTTCTCGATCTCCATCCAGTCGGAGCGGGCATGTTGTTTGATTTTGTTGGATTTTACGGCACCTGCTTTTTGTATGGCACCACCAAACAGGAGCAGCTTTTCCGTAAGCGTTGTTTTGCCGGCGTCGGGGTGACTGATTATCCCGAATGTGCGCCGTTTTTTTATTTCTTCAGCAATCATTTATTATAAACCAGGTAGGAAGAGCGATTACCTGCGCCCGGTAGTTTTAAGCAATCTTCACTATTTGCGGGGCAGGCTACTGTTCCTGATATAGAACCGGCAAAAGTACAAAAAAATTCTGATAGCCCCTTCCTTCTGCCAAATCTACCCCTAAAACGTTTCCTTAATGATAAAATGCCATAACTTGCGCACTATGGGCTTTGTGCGTACACTTTTACGCTTGTTACTTTGGGCGCTTATTGTGCTGGTGGTGGTTGCAACCCTGCTGCCGTTACTTCCTTCTTCCCGCTGGTGGATACGGATCTGGGATTATCCCCGGCTGCAGACATTCTTCCTGGCCTTAGTGGCCCTGCTGTTTTATTATATTTTCTACTACCGTAAGCTAAAGCGGGCAAGGCTGCTCATGCTGGCGCTGGCAGGCATTGTAATATACCAGGGCTATAAAGCATTCCCTTATACGCCTTTTGCGCCAGTACAGGTAAAACAAACGGAGGGAGATCCACAGGACACGGATTTTTTGAGCCTGCTGGTATCTAATGTGCTGCAGTACAATAAAGATTACGAACGGTTAATGGATATCATAGAAGCTGAGCAGCCTGATATTGTAATAACCCTGGAGTCTGACACAGTCTGGCAGGAGCGCCTGGACCTGCTGGAGGTGAGCTTTCCCCATGTGGTACGGCTTCCGTTAGATAACACCTACGGCATGCACCTGTATTCTCGCCGGCCGCTGGAAGATACAAAAGTAATGTACCTGCTCGAGCCGGATATTCCTTCTGTTGAAACAAAGGTTCAGCTGCACTCGGGTAAATGGGTTTACCTGTACGTGGTGCACCCAAGGCCGCCGGTACCTGGCGAGAGTGACGACAGCCGCGAGCGCGATGCAGAGATAGTACTAATTGGCAAAATGGCGAAGGAAAGGCTAGCAGAAGGGGGTGTCATTGTGGCGGGCGATTTCAATGATGTGGCCTGGTCTCCCACCACAGAACTTTTTCAGGAAGTGAGCGGACTGCTGGACCCGCGCAAGGGCCGGGGCTTTTTTAATACCTTCCATGCCCGTTGGCCCATTTTTCGGTGGCCACTGGACCATGTCTTTCATTCCCAGCATTTCAAACTGGCCTCTATGCAGCGCCTGCCTTCCATTGGTTCAGATCACTTTCCCATCATGATCCGCCTTAGCTACGAACCAGAAGAGCGGGCAGAACAGCCCCAGCCACAACCCGATGAAGATACGCAGGCAGAGGCAGAGAAAAAGATTGAAAAAGGCATCACAGACGACGACTCACCCGGCGAATGATAATCTGCGAAAGAAGATAACAGACCAGGATATTACAAACAGAAAACAATTATCCGTTGCCTCTGCACCATTAAAAAAGGCTGTACCTTTCGATACAGCCTCTTCTCCCTTAGGCAGATAAGTCCTTATTGCAACAGGATCTTTTTCGTTTGTTTGGAATCACCATCCATGATCACCACCTGGTAGAGGCCTTTTTCAAAGCTGTCCAGTTCCAGGGTTTCTTCATAGGTGCCGTTCACCTGGCGAATAGTTCTCTGGTGAACCTCGCGGCCCAGCATATCATAGATGCTTAGTTTTACATCGCGGGTTTCGCCTGCAAGCGTAAAGCTTAGCGTAGCTTCTGTAGTAGCAGGGTTAGGATATAGCTTAAGGTCAAGGCTGTTTGCCTTCGCGATGTTCAGGGTTCTGGCTGCACTGCCAATGACAACGGTGTAGTCTTCTATTTCACCATAGCTAAAGGTTTCGCAGTAGGAAGGTGTTGCATTGTATTTCATGGATACCCGCATTCTGGTAGCACCTGTAGCAGCAGTTGTTGGTATTGTAAAGCTACCGCCCACAGGTGATGTAGTGGTTTTGCTGCGCACGTAAACACGCTCACCGGAATCGGCAAAGTCACCATCCTGGTTGAAGTCAATCCAGACTGCATAGGCTTCGTTATACTTGGAGCCTGCCCAGCCCGGCGTTATCGTAACAGTATAGCTGGAGCCTTTATTGACGCTGGCTGACAGGCCTGTAAAATCGGCATAGCCACCATTGGCGCCAGAACTGTTGTTAATGCTGCCAAACTGCACACGCTGAATCCACTCGTCGCTGGTAGAGTTTCCTCTGGAAGCGCAGTAGGTAAGCGAATTAGCAAGGGTTGTAAAGGTTACAGCGCCTGCGGCAGACAGGTTACCTGCAGCATCTTTGGCTTTTACTGATGCTGAGTAAGAAGTGCTGGCGGCCAGACCTGTCAGGTTATAAGAGGTAGCGGTTACTGTTGCCTTCAGTGTTCCATTTAAGTATACTTCATATCCGGTAACTCCAATATTATCGCTGGAAGCGCTCCAGGAAATAGCCGCTGAGCTTTTGGAGATGCTGGATGCAGCAACATTGGCAGGGGTGGTAGGGGCCTGTGTATCTGCAACTGCTCCCTGTGTACAATACTGCACACTTTGGGTAGATCCAAAACTGCCCCCTGTAGCAACTATGTTGTTGTTGGCATCTTTCAGCGTATAGGAACCACTGCCGTAAGAGCAGCAGATACCGTCGCCATAGGAATCATTGATGGTGAAGGTATAAGCACCGGCAGCTACATTGAACGTTTGGGTCACAGTGCTGTTCTTGGCCGTATAGCCACTTCCGGAAGCTACTGTGGTGCTGCCGGATTTAAGCGACCAGCTGGTCTCTGCCGGATAGTTATCCAGCACCAGGGTAAGCGTTACAGGACCACTAACGCAGTTG
>JASLAE010000362.1 GCA_030147305.1 Cesiribacter sp. | reverse complement strand
GGCTTGAAGTGAGTGGTGATGGCACCCTCAATATATCTAACAGCTGGATTAACCGCCCACTCGGCTCTGTGGTACACAACATCGTAGTTGCTGGTAAGCAGGGAGGGGCTAAAGGCAAGGCGGGCAGCATGCGCCTGTGCTTCTGCTGTTGCTATGTCTTCTGTGGTAGTTGTCTGGCCTATAGCCTGCATGGACAAGAGCAGGCAAAGAAATGCCGATATAACAGGATAAATATAGGTGCGCATTGTAAAATTAAAAGTTAACACAAGCTACAAAAAAACTGCTCAGCGCCAAATAAATAGGCTATTGCGCATACATCAAAACAAAAGAGGATACGGTAAAGCATCCTCTTGAGATAAATTATAGATCAAGCCAGGCTTCGGCTTCCGCTCTGGTGGGAAAATGACCAGTATACCCGTCCTTATTCTGCCTGATAAAATTTTCCAGTGCCAGTTTAGTAAAACTACTTACTGGTAAAATAAAAGCTACCTTCTTCAAGCCAAACTGAATTAAGTCTGGCATTACAGAGGCTGCATAATCAGATCCCTCTCGGGCAAGTACAGCCTGTTCTGTTGTGTCTGATAGTATAGAAGTTACGTTGTTATTTGTTCGGAAAAACGCTACAGTAATGTCTATGGCAGCTTTAAACTGTTCTACACTGGCATACCCTATCCAAGTTTGGTAAAGCCTTTCTGTTTTCGGATCGTATGAAATTTTTGCATAGGGGGTGTCCAGAATATTTAGCATCAGTAGAGAAGGTTCTATTAAATATTAATTAACCCCCTAAACTACTCAATTCATTCTTTTAGTGAACATATAGCGGGTGCTATAATAACCTTCAAGTGCACTAATTTTTACGCCACCATTAGAGGAAGAGTGAATAAAGCTCACGGCTTCACCGGGTTCAGAGATGATTATGCCTACATGGCCAACTTCACGTACCTTGGCATTGGTTCCGGTAAAAAAGATCAGGTCTCCGGGAACTGCTTCTTCGACAGCAACTTCAGTGCCTTGTGTACTTTGTGTTCTGCTCGAACGCTCAATTTCTTTGTCAAATTTAGTAAAGACATAATATACAAAGCCTGAGCAGTCGAAGCCGGCCGGTGTAGTGCCACCATAATTATAGGGACGACCTAAAAGGGTCTGGGCAAACTCTGTTAGCGCGGCAGCATTTGGTGTAGCGGCTTTAGCCGGACGGTATTTTGCAGCCAAAGACTCGTTTGTTGCGTTCTCTGGTGAGTAAGTAACACTTAACCTATCTATTTCTGGCAGTACTTCTTCTTCCTTAAGAGCAAGGGTTTCATCTATTTCATCGAAGACATCTGTAGCAACTGCGTCCTCGCTAGTTTCAGTTACCGCTGGTGTTGCAGCATCCTCATAGAAAGGGCTGGCCTCGGTGTCGGGGCGTGTATTGAATGCTGTGAAGGTAAGGCAGGCCATCAAAAAAGCAAACCATGTAAATTTCTGGCCCGCTATTTTCTTTAAGGATTGTACTATTTCTTGATTATTGAGTTTCATCCTTTATTCGTTTAGGTCTAATTCCTAAACGAAGGCCTGCCTTAGTAAGTTCCAAAGTTTCTTTTTGCGCGCCTGGTCGGCTCGGATCAGGGAAAGTTTTTCTGCTAATAAAACCGTTTTGCCGCTATGCTCAAGTTTTTGATATTGAGGATTTTCTTGTGTGAAGGCTAATTCAGGGTGTTGAATGCCAAATGAAATAGCATATTGCCAGGGTAGATTTCGGATGTGTTCCCAGTCTGCAGCTAACTTGCAACGGCAGATGTTTAAGGTGGCTACATCTTTAAAATCATAACCAACAGCTTTTAGTATTTCTACCAGAAAAAGGCCATCGGGTCTGTCCAGCAGGGTATGTTCGGGATACTCGACCAACACAAGTACGCCCCGGTGCAAAGAACCCCAGAGCAGGTCTGGCTGATGTGGTGCTACCGTAGAGGCTGCTGCAGCGGCAGCCTCCGTTACACCCTTTTTCTGTACCTCCGGCACTGTCTCAGCAACTACAGGCTTGTCTGGCTGTGCTGCCGCATGGGCTAGCTGCACAGCAGTTAAATCACCTGGAAGCAGGTAAAGATCATCGGTGAGCAGCAGTGGCCAGTACTTTTGGTTATCTTCCGGATGTAGCGGCATGGCAGGCTTGGCTTTGGTAATCAGTTTTCTGTTGGTTCTTCGGTCGCTTTCGCCTCTTCAGGGAAAAAGATAGATTTCAATTCAGAAGCATCTTGTGGCTTCATGCGTTTGGCGAGCACCAGCCGCAGCTGCCGGCGGCGCAGTGCACTGGCATATAACTCTTTTTCTTCCTTTGTCTCGGGCATTACTTCCGGAACATCAATAGGGCGGCCACTCTGGTCTACTGCTACAAAGGTAAAGAAGGCTTCATTTGATTCTACTTTTCTGCCGGAAGGAATGTCTTCTGCAGATACCATCACGTGCACTTCCATAGATGAATTGAAAGAACGGGTAACGTGCGCACGCAGGGTAACAACATTGCCTAACTGTATAGGATGTCCAAAGGAGATGCTATCGGCAGAGGCAGTTACCACAATCCGGTTGCTATGCTTTTGCGCAGCAATGGCCGAGACAATGTCCATCCAGTGCATGAGCCGGCCCCCCATCAGGTTGTTGAGCGTATTTGTATCGTTGGGTAGCACCAGTTCCGTCATAGTAACCAGTGACTCGCGTGAGAATTTTTTCTTTTTATGCATTGCTCTAAAGGTTGATTAGCCAGCAGAAGCTTAACCGCTTCAGGGTTTGGCATCCCATCCCTGGGCGCCGCGCAGCTTTACAAAGCTAAATCCGCTAAATTCTTCTTTTCGTATTTTATTGTCACTTTCTTTGGTCAGGCGCAGCATTTTCTGCTCCTTTTCGTCGCCAACCGGAATTACCAGCACACCACCAATCCGTAGTTGTTGCAGCAGCGCAGTGGGCACTGTAGGGGCACCGGCTGTTACAATAATTTTATCGTAGGGAGCATAAGCAGGTAAGCCGCGCGAACCATCACCATGTACAAAGGTGGCGCCACTGTAGCCCATATGCATCAGCATAGCCCGTGAACGCTCGTGTAGTTTATGGATATACTCAATGGTATATACTTTTGCTCCCATCTCCAGCAATACGCAGCATTGGTAGCCACTACCGGTACCAATCTCTAATACCTTATCTCCAGGTTTAAGCGCAAGAAGCTCAGTTTGAAAGGCTACAGTATAGGGTTGAGATATGGTTTGGCCTTCACCAATGGGAAAGGCCTTGTCCTGATAGGCGTGTTCCAGAAAAGCCTTCTCAAAGAAGAAATGCCTGGGTATGCGTTGAATGGCGTCCAGCACACGTGGATCTCTGATGCCCTTTTCACTCAATATACGACCCAAGGCACGTCGCATGCCTTTATGCCTGTAACTATCTTCTTGTAACATAATGATGGTGCAAATATAGGCTAAAAGCGGCGGGGCAAAAAGCTTTAATGGTGTTACTACTGTACGTTTAAGCAAAACAGAACAGCAGCTTGGCTGTTAAAAATTTGTAAGTACCTTTGCCTTCTATGTTTACCGGAATAATCGAAGACATGGGCCAGATTGTGGGCATTTACCCGGAAGGCTCCAACATCAGCTTTGAGATCCAGAGTCGCCTGGCTCCTGAGCTTAAGGTAGATCAGAGTGTGGCACATAATGGTGTTTGCCTGACTGTAGTTTCTGTAGCTCCAGACCGTTACACAGTTACTGCCATCGATGAAACGCTTAAGAAAACCAACCTGGGCCAGCTTATTACAGGTGATCGGGTAAATCTGGAGCGTTGTATGCCAGCCAATGGCAGGTTCGATGGGCATTTTGTGCAGGGGCATGTTGACGAAACCGGGATCTGTACTGCTAAAAAAGAACAGGCGGGAAGCTGGCTCTTTGATTTTGAATATAATGCCAACAGTACTAACATTACTGTAGAAAAGGGCTCAATTACCATCAATGGCGTTAGTTTAACCTGCTTCAGCAGTGCTAAACACAGCTTCAGGGTTGCAATAATTCCTTATACCTACGAACATACCAGCTTCGGCTCGCTGGAACCCGGGCAAAGGGTAAACCTTGAATTTGACGTGATTGGAAAATATCTTCAAAAAATTATAAATAATCAGAAAATATCTTGATATTTATTAGAGTTATATTTTTTGAGCGATTAAATCAATTTTTCTGAGCCATGAGTAAACAAATGCGCCTGCTTTTGCTGGCTGTATTAACTGTGCTGGGCATAGCCTTAAATGTATATGGTATTATGCCTGTTAAAGCAACCCAGGTATTTTTGAATACCATTTTAGTGGGCTTCGCCCTGATTCTGCTGGCAGATTTGCTAATCAGGACCCGTTTAAAAGAACGTTCATAAACCGTGTTGGTTAAATAAGCATCAATTGCACTTACTACAAAGTAGTATGGCAGTTATGCTTTTGCCCTTTTTCTGGCAAATAGTGTATTTACCGGGGGTAGTTTCAGCTTTGCCCAGAGCCATAACCGGCAGATTGCCCACCCGCTGATGATGCCGATAATGGCGCCCACGCTGATATCGGTTGGGTAATGCACACCCAGGTACACCCTGCTATAAGATACCAAAACGGCCCATGGAAACAGCAGGGCCATGACTTTGTATTGTCTGCCAAATATGGTCCAGAAGAATGCAGCCAGGCCAAAAACGTTGGCAGCGTGCGATGAGGCAAAACCATAATGTCCACCACAGTGCCCCTCCAGAATACGCACCAGATGCCCGATTTGAGGATCATGGCAGGGGCGTGGCCGTTCAAAGAAAGGCTTCATAAAGCCGGAAGTGAAGCGGTCAGCGACCGTGATCACCAAGGCAATTGCTACCAGAAGATAAACGGTCTGCCATTTTTCTTTCCAGACCATCCAGATAACAAGGACCAGGTAAAGCGGCACCCAGAAAAATTTATGGCTAACCAAAAGCATGGTGGTGTCCAGCCAGGGAAGGTGCAGACTGTTGAGCCAGAGCATCAGGCTCTTGTCCCAGGTATCGATCTGTTCTATCATCTGTTATGCATGAATTGTGCTGTAGATGCTAATATTTAACTCTAAGGAGTTGGAACCTCGTTTAAGCGACCCAATCAATATTTTTCCTTAAGAAGGAGAGGGTTTCGGCTTCTCTGCTGTGCAGGGGTGGCTGGTAGTTATACACCCAGTCAGCTTGCGGAGGCATGCTCATCAGAATACTTTCAGTACGACCTTCCGTGTCGAGGCCAAATTTTGTGCCCCGGTCCCATACCAGGTTAAACTCTACATACCTTCCCCGGCGCAATCGCTGCCATTTAAGTTCATTTTCACCATAGGCCAGGCCGCTGTTTTTGAGCATCAGCTGGGTATAAATTGGTGCAAATGCTTCTCCAACTTCCTGCACGAATGAAAAAAGCTGTTGTTTTGCCTCTGGCCCTTCACCTGTCTGCCTGTCGAAGAAAATACCACCTACACCGCGAGTCTCTTCCCGATGAGGGATATAGAAATAGTCATCGGCCCATTTCTTAAACTCAGGATAATAGGTATTGCTGAATTTGTTACAAACCTGTTGTAGCTGTTGGTGGAACCAGGCAGCATCTGCTTTATCGATATAATGCGGGGTAAGGTCAATTCCTCCACCAAACCACCAGATGCCTGAGCTCATTTCAAAATAGCGCACATTCATGTGAATGATGGGCACCATGGGGCTGCGCGGGTGCAAAACTATAGATACACCGCTAGCAAAAAAGTCAGATTGGGGCAGTTGCAAAGCCTCAGATATCTTTTGAGGTGTGGGGCCCCATACAGCAGAGAAGTTTACGCCACCTTTTTCTATGATGGTACCCTGTTCTATTACCCGGCTTCGGCCACCGCCGCCGCCCTGCCGTTCCCAGGCATCTTCTTTAAACTTGCCACTGCCATCGGCAGTTTCCAGGGCATTGCAAATACGGTCTTGCAAGTTTTTGAACCAGTCAGCGATACTTTCTTTCGTGGGCATCATGGCGCCCAATTTACATTAATAAATTAATTTGATTAATAGCACCAGATAAGATTCATGTGCTTTTAACTAATCCACAGTGCGCCGCTGAATTTAAGATTCGCGCAAACTGGCTATTAATTTTCTATGTTCATGGGTATGCCTTCCAGAATCAGATTAATTTCATGCACTACATGATCAAGCTCTTTGGCAGATTCGCTCAGGCGATCCATAATAAACTTAAATTCTGTCTGATGTTCGGCTT
>JASLAE010000328.1 GCA_030147305.1 Cesiribacter sp. | reverse complement strand
AGCTATAGAAGAATAGAGAATTAATGAATACTGCATCAGACAAATCCATGCATATTGTAGTGATCGGAACTTCGGCCGGGGGGATTGCTGCGCTACAGGAGGTTGTAAGTCAGCTACATGCAAATATGCATGCTGCTTATTTTATTGTTATGCACATTGCCGAAAAAGGAATGGGCAGTTTGCTGGAATACCGGCTTCAGCATTATACCCGACTACCCCTGGTGCTGGCCAATGATGGAGCTCCCATAAAGCCCGGGCACATATACATAGCGCCGCCAGATAAGCATCTGTTGGTGTCGCGCGAAGGTATAAAGTTAGGGCTGGGTCCCCGTGAAAACCGCTGGAAGCCTTCTATCGATGTGCTCTTCCGTTCGGCAGCCGCTAACTTCAATGGTCGTTCTATAGGTGTGATTTTAACAGGTTACCTCAATGATGGAACCTCCGGCATGCTGGCGATCAGAAAAAGTGGTGGCACCTGTATTGTACAGGATCCTAATGAAGCTGAATACCCCAATATGCCACTTTCGGTCATCAACAACATGCGGGTAGACTATTGTACGCCCCTGGCCCAGATCGGGCCTGTGCTGGAGGGGGTCATGCGGCTTACCAAAGCAGAAGTGCCTGTGCCGGATGAGGTAAAAGCCGAGGCTTCTATTGCCGAAAGGGCTGCTACCGGTATAGAGGTAGTGAAAGAGATAGGTGAAAACTCTGTCTATAGCTGCCCCGATTGTGGAGGTGTGCTATTTGGTGTTAAGGATGGTGATGCTTTCTCCCACTTCAGATGCCACACAGGCCATAGCTATAGCCCGCATGACCTGCTCCACAAGCAAAGCGAAGGTTTTGAGTCTACGCTCTGGGTAGCACTGAGATCTTTAGAAGAGCGCAAAAATTTGTTGCGGCATATGGAGCAACAGAACATAAAAAGAGGCTACCACCATTCCGCCGCAGGCTATCGGGAAAGAGTAGAAGAAATACAGGTCCACATCGATCGGCTAAAGCAAAGCCTGTTTACTACTCAGAAAGAAGATAATAACTACCAGATCCGGCAGGGGGAGTAGTATTGCCAGCCGTCCTAAATAGTTTTGTGCGACTGATTTCTAATTTTCACTGCGGACTTGTTTGTTTCCGGCCATGGTAGGCCACTGGCCCTTTTGCTGTGTGTTACCCGGGCCAGCAATACGCTGCCGGTCTTTTGGCTGCGGTGCATCCAGCTCCAGGGCTTGTCTGAGCATGGTTACGGATAGGGGCTTCTCCATATAATCAGTTACAGCAGGCAGGTTCTCTGCGGTTTGACGATCGCGCTGGCTGATGGAAGAAGAAAGAATAAATAATTTAGTAGAGGACTTTGCAGCCGCAGGCCCCCCGGCCAACTGTGTTGGCGTAAGGTACTGATCGTGTATTTTCTGTGCCAGCTCCAGGCCATGGATCTCTGGCATGTCCAGGTCAATAAAAACTGCATCCGGAAAACTGCCGCTATTGCTTGCAAGTTCAGCAAGATACAAGAGTGCATCATCAACGCAGGTAAAGGTTTTTATGGATTCCAGATAGGGTTCTGTTTCCAGTAACCGCTTGGTGAGCATCAGAAAAAGCGAATCATCATCTATCAACACTATGTTTTTCTTGCTGAACATATGGTTTTAGGTGTAAGGTAAATTGGGTGCCTTTGTTAACGTTACTTTCTACTTCTATTCTACCGCCATTGCGCTCAATCATGTACCGGATAATGTAGAGGCCAACTCCCATGCCGCTTACTTCCTGGTGGAAGCGCTTAAATGGCCGGAAGAGGTTGTTCTGTACAGCTTTTTTATCGAAGCCCAGACCGTTATCCGATATGTTTAAAACTATAAACTCACTGGTGCAGCTGGTGCTGATATGAATACGTGGCCTGCGCCCTGCATGCCGGTACTTAATAGCATTGCTGACTAGATTTTGTAAAATGCTGTTCAGGTACACATCAGCATAGGTAATGCTGGGACATTCGTCAAAGTTGCTCTCAATTTCAATGTCATGCTGGTCTATAACAGACTTAAATTCCTGCAGGATAGCTTGCGTGGCCTCGGCAAAGTAAATTTCCCGGTAGTGGATATCATTTTCATTGGCCACCTCAATTATTCTGATGAGGCCATTGAGGGTATTGTCCAGCTTTTTTACCGAATTGCCGATCATGCCAATATATTCCTGCCGCTCTTCTTCGTTTTGGGCCTGATGAAACAAGTCTGCCAGCATCTTTAGGTTAACCAGCGGGGTGCGCAGGTCATGGGCAACGGCATGCACAAAATTATCCATCCGGTCGTAGATCTCGGTCAGGATCTTATTTTTGTCCAGCAGCTTTTGCTCTGTTTTCTTAAGCTGGGTAATATTGGTTGAAATCGATAAAATGCTCCTGACCTCCCCGCCTTCTTCACTGTATTCCGGCACCAGTTTTACATAAAAGTGCTGGTCGTCTACTGGGGTGATGTAGTTGTAATAGTAATCGCGTACCTCGCGCTTTTGCAGTACCTCCTGCATCAGCTTCTTTGTTTCCTTGTCTTCCTTTAGCATGCGCAGGCCTACGCGTTCCTTGCCAATAAATTCTTTGTAGCTTAGGCCGCTGGCTTCCTGCAGCGCCCGGTTTACATAAGAATAGCGCAGTTTTTCATCGAAACGCACAATAAAATCCGGCGTGTTGTCCAGCAGCGATTTAAGATGCCGCTCATTGGCCAGTATTTCTTCGGTAAGCTTCAGCAGCTGGTTGTTGCTTTGCTTTAACTCAGTAATGTCAGTAAAGGTAATAACCACCCCTTTTACATGTCGGCTTTCGGTTTTATAAGGAAGAATGCGCATAATACTGTATGTGCCTTCCTTATGCTCTACCTCATGCTCTACCGGCAAAAACTGCTCCAGCACCTTTTCTATGTTGTCCAGAATATCGGGGTATATAAAGTTGTAGCTATAGTGGCCCAGCGGTCGGCCAATATCTGTTTCGCGTATGTTAAAATAGTGTTTGGCTGGTGGGGTAAA